>NZ_CP030287.1:8281385-8303336 GCF_003287935.1 Streptomyces sp. ICC1 | reverse complement strand
CAAAAAAAAAACCCCAGCGCCCGTCCTGCCGGCCCCACAGCCACACCACCGCTGCGGCGAACACCGCCCCCGGCAGCCCGAAGACGACCCACTTGCGCTCCGCGGGACCCAGCACCCGCGAGGCGTACGCGAGCAGCCAGCCCCCGGCGAGCAGCAGCCACTGGCCGGAGACCGCGCCGGCGACCAGCGCGACGGCGGCGAGCAGCAGGAACGCGTGCGGCTTCGGCCGCGGCCCGGCCGGAGCCTTCCCGGCGGCCTCGTCGGCGGCCTTCGCCTCGGCCTTCGCTTCCGCCCTCGCCCGCCGCCGCTCCTTCAGGAACCGCAGGAGGGTCGGCGGCCCCGCCGGTGCCTCCGGACCGCCCGGGCCGTCCTGCTGGTCCGCGTCCGCGTCCGCGTCCCCGGCGGGCTCCTTCGTCGCCGGCCGCTTGAACAGCTCCGGGATCTCGATCCCGCCCGCGAACCCCTCGACCGAGGACTCCGGCGCGACCCGCCACCAGTCGGGCTCCATCACCTCACCCTTGCCGAGCTCGTCGAGCCCGGCCAGGTGCGGCGGCGCGGCCCCGCGCTGCACCGGCACGGCCGGCGGCGCCTGCCCGGGGTCCGGCGGGCCCGCCGCCGACATCGTGCCGACGACCTCCTCCGGCGTGCCGATCCGCTCCAGGATGCGCCGCACCGCCGCCGGCGTCTCCGGCTCGTACCGCGCCCGCCGCCGGTCGATCTCGTCCCGCAACCCCGACACCAGCCGCATCCGGTCCCCCGACGACAGCTGGCGCCGCTGCGCCAAGTCCCCTACCCGGCTCAGATATTCGTAGACCAGATGGTCGCTCTCGATGCCCACGCCCCGGCTCCTCCCGTCCCGCCTGTTGCGAAGGTAGCGCGTGCGCCCGTGGAGCTGCCGAGGGCACAGCGGATACCGTTGGCCGGATGGGGACCGGCCGACTGACCGGCCGACGCGACCAGGAGGCGACGACCGTGCCTGACCCGAGCACCGCGGGAAGCGCTCCGCGCTCCCTCGCCGAAGCGCTGCGCTCCCGTGACGACGCGGGACTCGCCGCCCTCCTGCACGCCCGCCCGGACCTTTTGAACCCGGTGCCGGGGGACGTCACGCAGCTGGCGACGCGGGCCGGGACCCGGGCCTCCGTGGTGCGCGCGCTGGACCGCCTCGACCGGTTCGCCCTGCAGAGCGCCGAAGCCCTCGCGGTGGCCCCGGAGCCCTGCCCGTACGCCGTGCTGGAGTCGCTGCTCACCGGCGACACCGGGACCACGTCCGCCGCGGACAACGGGGCCCGCGCCGAGCTGCCCCGCGCGCTCGCGACCCTGCGCGAGCAGGCCCTCGTATGGGGCGACGAGCAGCGGCTGCGCCTGGTGCGCACCGCCCGCGAGCTGCTGGCGCCCGCCGCGTCCCGGCCCTCCCCCACCGGGCTCGGCCCGACCGTCGCCGAGGCCACCGCCGGCATGTCCCCGACCCGGATCCAGGAGATCGTGGCGGCCGTCGGGCTGCCCGCGACCCACGACCCGGTCTCCGCGGTGACCGCCCTGACGGGCCTGTTCACGGACCCCGTCCGGATGTCGGCGCTGCTCGACGAGGCTCCGGCCGAGGCCCACCAGGTGCTCGGGCGGCTCGTGTGGGGGCCGCCGTACGGGGAGGTCACCCCCCATCCGGCTCCTCCGGTGCGCTGGCTGCGCGACCGGGGCCTGCTGCTGCCCGCGTCGGCGCGGACGGTACTGCTGCCGCGCGAGGTGGCGCTGCACCTGCGCGGCGGGCTCGCGCACCGGGTGACGGAGCCGCTGGCCCCGGCCGTTCCCGCGCGCCGCGAGCACCGTCCACAGCTTGTGGACGCGAACGCGGCCGGCCAGGCGCTGGCCGCGCTGTCGACGGTCGAGGAGCTGGTGAAGTCCTGGGAGCACACCGGTCCGGCCGTGCTCCGGGCGGGCGGGCTCTCCGTACGGGACCTGAAGCGGGCCGCGGCCTCGCTGGACACCAACGAGCCCTCGGCGGCGTTCTGGATCGAACTGGCCTACGCGGCGGGCCTGCTGGCCAGTGACGGCGAGGCGGACGAGCGGTACGCGCCGACCCCCGCCTTCGACGGCTGGTGCGAACTGCCGCCCGCCGAGCGCTGGCCGGTGCTGGCGGCCGCTTGGCTGGCCGCCACGCGGACGGCCGGCCTGGTCGGCGAACAGGACACGAAGGGCCGCACCCTGTCGGTGCTCGGCCCGGAGCTGGACCGCTCGGCCGCCCCCGAGGTGCGCCGCCGCATCCTGCGCCTGCTCGCCGACCTGCCCGAGGGCGGCTCCCCGGACCCGGCGGCGCTCCTCGCCCGCCTCGCGTGGGAGCGCCCGGTACGCGGTACGAGCGAGCTGCGCGCCCGCCTCGCGCACTGGACGCTGACCGAGGCCGAGATCCTCGGCGTCACCGGCCGGGGCGCGCTCTCCGCGCCCGGCCGCGCCCTGCTGGAGGGCCGCGACCCGGCGCCGCTGCTCGCGCCGCTGCTGCCCGAGCCGGTGGACCACGTACTGCTCCAGGCCGACCTGACGGCGGTGGCCCCGGGACCGCTGCGCCGGCCGCTCGCCGAGGTGCTGGCCGTGCTCGCCGACGTGGAGTCCAAGGGCGGCGCCACGGTGTACCGGTTCACGCCCGGGTCGGTGCGCCGCGCCCTGGACGCCGGCCACACCGCCGTCGACCTGCAGGCGTTCCTCACCGAGCACAGCCGCACCCCGGTACCGCAACCGCTGTCGTACCTGATCGACGACGTGGCCCGGCGCCACGGGCACCTGCGGGTCGGCGCGGCCTCCTCGTACGTGCGCTGCGACGACGACGGCATGCTGAACGAGATCCTGGCCGACAAGCGCTCTTCGGGCCTGGGCCTGCGCCGGCTGGCGCCCACGGTGCTGGCCGCGCAGGCCGAACCGACCGCGCTGCTCGACGGGTTGCGGGCCATGGGGTACGCCCCGGCGGCGGAGTCCCGTACCGGTGACGTCCTCCTCGCGCGGGCCGACGCGCACCGCACGCCCGCGCGCTCGGCACCCGTCCCGGTGCCGGACGGGCCTCCGGTGCCGGACGCGACGCTGCTGGGGGCGGCCGTACGGGCCATCCGCGCGGGCGACATGGCGGCGACGGCGGTCCGCAAGGAGCCGGCCTCCTCCGCCTCCGGCGGGACCGGTGTCCCGGGCGAACTCCCGCGCACCAGCGCGGCGGAGACCCTGGCGACGGTGCAGGCGGCCGCGATGACCGGGTCGGCGGTGTGGATCGGCTACGTCAACGCCGACGGGGCGGCCAGCCAGCGCGTCATCGCCCCGGTGCGGGTGGAGGGCGGCTTCGTCACCGGCTACGACCACACGGCGGACGAGGTGCGGACGTACGCGCTGCACCGGATCACGGGCGTCGCGGAACTGGCGGAGGACCAGGTCTAGCCGCAGGAGCGGGTCCGGCCGCAGGAGCGGGTCCAGCCGCAGGAGCGGGTCCGGCCGCAGGACCAGGTCCGGCCGGGGGCCGGGGAAAATCCCTGGCCCCGGAGGGGGCCGGGTCCGCACCCTGGAGCCATGTCAGACATCCCCCGGCACCAGATCCGGGCCTCCCACACGGCCGACACCCTCACCGTGTACCAGGCGTACGGTCCCCGGTTGGGGCTGCCCGCCGCCCGGGACGGCCGCTTCCCGCCCGAGTGGAAGCGGGAGCGGATGACGTGGGTCAAGCCGTCGTTCCTGTGGATGATGTACCGCTGCGGCTGGGCCGCCAAGGCCGACCAGGAGACCGTCCTGGCCGTCGAGATCACCCGCGCCGGCTTCGACCGGGCGCTGCGCGACGCCTGCCTCTCCCACTACGTCCCGGCCGTGCACCGCGACCAGGCGGCCTGGAAGGAGGCGCTGCGGACCTCCGCCGCCCGCATCCAGTGGGACCCGGAGCGCGACCTGCACCTGAACCCGCTGCCGTACCGATCGCTCCAACTGGGGCTGTCCGGACCGGCCTCGCGGGCGTACGCCGACGAGTGGACGGTCTCGATCCGCGATGTGACCGCGCTGGCCCGGGAGATCCACGGGCTGCTCCGCGCCGGTGATCCGGAGGCGGCACGCGCCCTCCTCCCGGTGGAGACCCCGTATCCGGCGGGGCCGCTGGAGCACTTGATCGCACGGGACTAAACAGGGCGCGATCATTCCGCTATCTCCGCAGGTCAGACGGTGCGTGACGCTCTCAGGGGCCTGTTGCACGGCGGTGACATTCCGACGACGGATTGGAGATGTGGCCTGTGTGAAGATCAGTTCATCGCAGCAGCGACCGGGGGAAAGTAACCGGGCCGCCGGCGAGAACCAAGCTCCACCGGACCGGCGTCGAACCGCCGGCCACCTCGCTCGGCCGCTCCACCTCTGCTCTGCCTCTCGGCCACTCGGCCGCCACTGCCTTTAGCTCTTGATGATTCCTGGGGGAGTCCACCATGTCCGCTCGCACCATCGCCCTCCGCGCCGCCTCCGCCGCCACCGTCGTCGCCGCCATCGCCGGCACCGCCCTGATCCCCGCCACGGCCCACGCCGCCGAAGGCAACCCCAAGGCGCTGAAGACCACGATGAGCGCCCCGGTCCCCAGCGGCCCGCTGACCCGGGGCGGCGCGACGGAGACCTTCGAGCTGACGGTCGCCAACACGACGGACAAGACCTCCTCCTACCACCCCTGGATGCTCCTCGACCCGACCGGCGCCAGCCCCCTCCAGCAGAACGACGTCGTCTACAAGGTCGAAGCGGTCAACGCCCCGGCGACGGAGTACAAGATCCGGCAGCAGGACGGCGAGTGGCAGGGCCACTTCCACCCGGCCGGCAAGAACGGCGGCGAGGGCTTCGAGATCGCGGCCGGCGCGAAGATGACCTGGAAGGTCACCATCGGCCTCGGCGCGAGCTACCCGACCACCAACGGCGACTTCAAGCTGCGCGCCTCCTCCTACGCCAACGAGATCGCCGAGGGCGGCGAGGGCTCCCTGACCTTCAAGACGGGCCCGGAGACCAAGACCGGGAAGCTGGAGTCCTCCTACAAGAACATCGGTGCCTGCAAGGACATCGCCGGGCCCCAGTGCCGGGAGATGGACCTGACCTACCGCCTCACCGGAGACGGCGAGTTCGGCACGGCGCTCAACACCTGGGTGAAGAACGGCTTCGACGGCGTCAAGACCGAACTCCAGCTGGAAGCCCTGGTCGACGGCAAGTGGGAGAACCTGGGCACGCCGGGCGACGAGCACACCTTCAACCTGCCGCAGATCCCGAAGGGCTTCAGCGCGGCCTCCGGCGAGCGCGTCGTGCACCTGCGCGCCCGGCTCGGCGAGTGGACCCAGGTCAAGAAGACCATCGACATCAACCTGCAGACCGAGATCGGCCTGGCCGAGGGCAACACCTACGGCTTCGCGGGCGCCGAGGGCAAGTTCCAGCTCAGCCCGGCCACCGCGCCCACGCCCACCGCCCCCACGGCGCATCGCGTCCAGCGAGTCGTCGATGGTGGCGCGCAGTGCCCGCGCGTCCCATCCGGTGTTCAGGTAGTGGAAGTTGAAGGCCTGGTGCAGCTCGTCGGAGCGCAGGTACATGGCCGTGCGCTCGGCGCTGGGCGTCCACGCCTCGGCGACGCCGATGCGGTCGCCCGCGTACTCGTCGAGCACGGTGCGCCAGGAGCGGTAGATCTCGTGGACGCCGTCCTGGTCGAAGAAGGGCAGCACCTGGTTGCCGAGCAGCTTGAGCTGTCCGCCGCGGCCGAGGTCGGGCAGGCCGGGGGCCTTGACCAGGCCGTGGGCCACGTCGATGCGGAAGCCGTCGACGCCGAGGTCGAGCCAGAACCGCAGGATCGAGCGGAACTCGTCCTGGACGGCGGGGTGTTCCCAGTTGAAGTCGGGCTGTTCGGGGGCGAAGAGGTGCAGGTACCACTCCCCGTCGGCGACCCGGGTCCAGGCCGGCCCGCCGAAGATCGACTCCCAGTCGTTGGGCGGCTCGGTGCCGTCCTCGCCCGCTCCGGGCCGGAAGTGGAAGCGTTCGCGCAGCGGGGACCCCGGGCCCTCGCGGAGCGCCTGCTTGAACCATTCGTGCTGGTCGGAGCAGTGGTTGGGGACGAGGTCGACGATGATCCGCAGGTCCAGCGCGTGGGCTTCGCGGATCACGGCGTCGGCGTCGTGCAGGGTGCCGAACATCGGGTCGATGGCCCGGTAGTCGGCGACGTCGTAGCCGGCGTCGGCCTGCGGGGAGGCGTAGAAGGGGCTGAGCCACACGGCGTCGACGCCGAGTTCCTTGAGGTAGGGCAGGCGGCTGCGGATGCCTTCGAGGTCCCCCATGCCGTCCCCGTTGGAGTCGGCGAAGCTGCGCGGATAGACCTGGTAGATCACCGCTTCTCTCCACCAGCCGGGCAGGGTGCCGGTGGAGGTGGGGAGTGCGTCGGCGAGGTGCTGGGTCATGTCGTCCTTGGAGAGGTCGGGCCGGGCGGTAGGAGGGGCGGAGCGCGGGGTGGTCAGCCCTTGGTCGCGCCCGCCGTCATCCCGGCGACGAGGTGGCGCTGGGCGAAGACGAAGAAGAGTGCCGCGGGGATCGCGATGACGACCGAGGCGGCGGTCATCGGACCCCAGTTGGCGGTGTACTGGGTGACGAAGGTCTGCAGTCCGCCGGCCAGGGTGAGGTTCTCCTCGCCGGTCATGAAGGCGGAGGCGTACGCGACTTCGCCCCATGCGGTGATGAAGGAGTAGAAGCCGGTGACGGCGAGGCCGGGCTTGGCGAGCGGGAGGATCAGGCGCCAGAAGGTGCCGAAGGGGTTGAGCCCGTCGACGCGGCCGGATTCGTCGATCTCGACCGGGATGGTGTCGAAGAAGCCCTTCATCATCCAGGCGCAGAACGGCACGGCGATGGTCAGGTAGGTGACGATCAGGCCGAGCGGCTGGTTGAGCAGTCCCATCTGTCCCATGAGGTTGTAGAGCGGGACGATCAGGATGGCCATGGGGAACATCTGCGTGATGAGCAGGGTCCACATGAGGGGGCGCATGCCGGGGAACCTGAAGCGGCTGACGGCGTATCCGGTGGTGGCCGCGATGAACACGCCGAGGACGGTGGTGATGCCGGCGACGAGCACGGAGTTGCCGAACCAGGTGAAGAAGGAGGTCGACTCCACCAGGAAGCGGTAGTTCTCCAGGGTCGGGTCCTTGACGAAGTCCGTGCTGATGGCCTGCTTGGCGGGCTTGAGCGAGGTCAGCAGGACCCAGAGCACCGGGAAGACGGCGATCACGGACGCGGCGATGAGGGTGCCGTGCAGGCCGGCGGAGGCGAGCGGGGAGCGCTTGCCCCGCGGGCGGGTGGAGGCCGTGGTCGTGGAGGCCTTCGTCGTGGAAGCCTTCGTGGAGGCCGCCTTCGCGGCAGCCTTCGTGGAGGTCGTCGTCACGGTCACCACACCTCTCCCTGCTTGCGCAGCGAGCGCCGGTAGACCAGCGCGAAGATCATGAGCAGCAGGAGGATCAGGACGCCCCAGGTAGCGGAGCCGGCGAAGTCGCGCGGGCTCGTCACGAACGCCTCGCGGAAGGCCTGGGTGACCAGGATCTCGGTGGAGTCGCCCGGTCCGCCCCGGGTGAGCAGGAAGATCACCGGGAACATGTTGAAGGTCCAGATGGTGGAGAGCAGGATCACCGTCATGCTGACCGCGCGCAGTCCCGGCAGGGTGATGTGGCGGAACCGCTGCCAGGGGGTGGCCCCGTCCATCTCGGCGGCTTCGTAGAGCTCGCCGGGGATGGACTGCATGCCGCCGAGCAGGGCGACCATCATGAAGGGGACGCCGAGCCAGACGTTGACGGCGATGACCGAGAGCTTGGCCCAGGTCGGGTCGTCGAGCCACGGGACGGCGGTGATGCCGCCGCCTTCGAGAAGCTTGTTGAGGATGCCGTTGTCGCGGTTGAAGAGGAACCGCCAGGCGAAGACGGAGACGAATCCGGGGACGGCCCAGGGCAGGATGAGTGCCATCCGGTAGGCGGCGCGTCCCTTGAACTCGCGGTTGAGCATGGTGGCGAGGGCGAGGCCGAGCGCGAAGGTGATCGACACGCAGGCGACGGTCCACAGGACCGTCCACACCAGCCGCTGCAGGAACACCGGGTCGGCGAGGACGGTGGCGTAGTTGTCGAGTCCGACGAATTGGTACGTCGCCTCGATGTGGTTGGCGCCGATCGTACGGCCGACATTGCGCTCGGTGGCGTCGGTCAGCGACAGGTAGACGCCGCGGACGAGCGGCCAGCCGATGATCACGCCGAGGACGAGCACGACCGGGGCGACCATGGCCCAGGCGTACCAGTGGGTGGCGAGCGCGCGCCTGAGTCCAGGGCGGTTCCCGTTGTCAGTCCTGCGGCTCCGGCCGCGGGCGGCGGTGTCGGCGTCAGGACCGACCTCGCTGCCCGCGGCCTTCGCCACCGACTGGCTGGTGTGAGCAGCCATGTTTCGTTACTTCCAGCCCTTGAGGATCTTGCGGAATTCGGCGCCGGACGCCTTGGCCGCGTCCTCCGGGCTCGTCGCCCCGGTGATGGCCTTGGTGTATTCGACCTTGAGCGGCTCGAAGAGGGAGCCGTTCTCCGGGATCCAGGCGCGCTCGACGGCCTTGTCGACGGCCGGCTTGAAGAACTGGACCATCTCGCTGGACTTGACGTCGGGCTGCTCGTAGGCGGCGGTCCGGGTCGGGAGCAGGCTCAGCTCCTTGGCGGACTGGACCTGCACCTCCTGCGAGGTCATGTAGTCGACGAAGGCCTGCGCGGCGGTGATGTTCTTGGAGCCCGCGTAGACGGCGAGGTCGTGGCCGCCCTGCGGGGCGCCCGCCTTGACGGAGCCGGCCGGGACGGCGGCGATGCCGAGGTTGGCCTTGTCCTTGAACTGGTCGCCCGCGTAGGTGTCGGCCACGGCCCAGGGGCCGTTGATCATCATGGCGGCCTCGCCCGACTTGAAGGCGGTCTGCATGTTGGTCCAGCCGTCGGTGGCGTTGGTGATCGCCGCGCCGGAGGCGACCAGGTCGCGGGCGGCCTTGAAGGCCTTGACGCCCGCCGGGTTGTCGACGGTGACCGTCTTGGTCTTCGCGTCGACGAGGTCGCCGCCCTCTCCGTAGATGAGCGGCAGGAACCAGTACGAGTCGTCGCCGCGCAGGTAGAGGCCGGCCTTGCCGGTCTTGGCCTTGATGGCGGCGGCGGCGGTCTTCAGCTCCTCCAGCGTCTTGGGGGGCTGGACGCCGGCGTCGGCGAGCATCTTCTTGTTGTAGAAGAGGCCCATGGTGTCGATGACCTGCGGGATGCCGTAGGTCTTGCCCTCGTACTTGCCGCTGGCCGCGGCCTGGGGCAGGAATTCGGCGTCGACCTTCTTGGCCGTGTCGGCCGGGACCTCGGCGAGGTAGCCGAGCGAGGCGAAGTCCGCGACCCAGCCGACGTCGGCACGGATCACGTCCGGGGCCTCGGAGCCGCTGCTGAAGGCGTTCTTGACCTTGTTCTGCGCGTCGCCGTAGGGGACGTTGACGTACTTGACGGTCACCTTGGGGTGCTTGGCGGTGAACGCCTCGGCGATCTTCTGGAAGGACGCCTTCTCGGCGTCGTTCGAGGTGTCCCACCACGTGACCGTGCCGGAGAGCTCCCCGCCGGCCTTGGCGCCGCCGTCCGCGTCCTTGGTGTCACCGCCGCAAGCCGTCGCCGCGAGCGCCAGAGCCGCGACCAGCGCGGTGGCCGCTATGCCACGCCGCATATGAACTCCTTCGATGATTCCGGCCGCGCCTCGCGGTCCCGAGTTGCCGAGAACGTAACAAGCCTGAAAGCCGTCCGAAAGAGCTTGCGGCAATTTTCTGCAAGAGACGCTGATCGTTACATCTGCGTGTCCGTACGGTTGCCGCAGCTTGCTGTTAGTTCGAACCGTCTTCGACTGTCCGGGCCCGCAACCAGCGGGCGCGTACTCGCGTTGACCCGATATGACCCATGAGTTGACGGCGAACCGGCTTGCAAGAGCTTCCAGCAACGCCACCGCGAGCGGCGGCTGGTGGCGCGATGCCGTCATCTACCAGGTGTACGTGCGCTCCTTCGCCGACAGCGACGGCGACGGCGTCGGGGACCTGCGCGGGGTCCGCGAGCGCCTCCCCCACCTGGCCCGGCTCGGGGTCGACGCGGTGTGGCTGACCCCCTTCTACGTCTCCCCCCAGGCGGACGGCGGCTACGACGTCGCCGACTACCGGGCCGTCGACCCGCTCTTCGGGGACCTCTCCGACGCCGACGCCCTCGTCCGCTCCGCCCACGCGCTGGGTCTGCGCGTCATCGTGGACGTGGTGCCGAACCACACCTCCGAGGAGCACCCCTGGTTCCGGGCGGCCCTGGCCGGCGCTCCCGGGGCCCGGGACCTCTACCACTTCCGCCCCGGGCGCGGCCCCGGCGGCGCCGCGCCGCCCAACGACTGGGAGTCCGTCTTCGGCGGGCCGGCCTGGACCCGGGTCGCCGACGGGGAGTGGTACCTGCACCTCTTCGCCCCCGAGCAGCCCGATCTGAACTGGGACCGCCCGGAGGTCGCCGAGGAGTTCTCCTCCGTCCTGCGGTTCTGGCTCGACCTCGGCGTCGACGGCTTCCGCGTCGACGTGGCCCACGGCATGGTCAAGGCCCCGGGGCTGCCGGACATCGGCCGCGGCGCACAGGCCACGCTGATCGGCACCGAGCCGCTCCCCTTCTTCGATCAGGACGGGGTCCACGAGATCCACCGCTCCTGGCGGCGGCTGCTCGACTCCTACGAGGGCCCGCGGATCGGGGTCGCCGAGGCCTGGGCGCCCACCTCGGAGCGGCTCGCGCTGTACGTCCGCCCCGACGAGCTGCACCAGGCCTTCAACTTCCGGTTCCTGAACTGCCCGTGGGACGCGGCGGCGATGCGGACCGTCGTAGACGAGTCGCTGGCCGCCGCCTCCTCCTCGTCCAGGCGCTCGCGAAGCTTCGCACCGAACACCCTGACCCCCACCCCTTCGTCTTCGCCAAGCGCGCCGAGAACGGCCCGCTCGCCCCCGCCCTCGAGCCGTACGGCCCCCAGGACGCCGTCCGATTCGCCAAGGGCATCCCCGACGCCGAACCCGACGACCTCGCGCGCAGCGCGCAGGTTGGCTGCCGCCCCTCTCTCCCCGCCGGAGGCCCCCACCGTGACCAAGACGCCGTTCACGCACCTGCACGTCCACACCCAGTACTCCCTGCTGGACGGTGCCGCGCGGCTCAAGGACATGTTCAACGCGTGCAACGAGATGGGCATGACGCACATCGCCATGTCCGACCACGGCAACCTGCACGGGGCCTACGACTTCTTCCACACGGCGAAGAAGGCCGGGGTCACGCCGATCATCGGCATCGAGGCCTACGTCGCCCCGGAGTCCCGGCGCAACAAGCGGCGCATCCAGTGGGGCCAGCCCCACCAGAAGCGCGACGACGTCTCCGGTTCCGGCGGCTACACGCACAAGACGATCTGGGCGGCGAACTCCACCGGCCTGCACAACCTCTTCCGGCTGTCCTCCGACGCGTACGCCGAGGGCTGGCTCACGAAGTGGCCGCGCATGGACAAGGAGACCATCTCCCAGTGGTCCGAAGGCCTGATCGCCTCCACCGGCTGCCCCTCCGGTGAGCTGCAGACCAGGCTGCGCCTCGGCCAGTTCGACGAGGCCCTGAAGGCCGCCTCCGAATACCAGGACATCTTCGGCAAGGACCGGTACTTCCTGGAGCTGATGGACCACGGCATCGAGATCGAGCGCCGGGTCCGCGACGGGCTGCTGGAGGTCGGCAAGAAGCTCGGCATCCCGCCGCTGGTCACCAACGACTCGCACTACACGTACGCGCACGAGTCGGCCGCGCACGACGCCCTGCTGTGCATCCAGACCGGCAAGAACCTCTCCGACCCGGACCGCTTCCGCTTCGACGGTACCGGCTACTACCTCAAGTCCACGGAGGAGATGTACGCCGTCGACTCCTCGGACGCCTGGCAGGAGGGGTGTCGCAACACCCTCCTGGTGGCCGAGCAGATCGACACCACCGGCATGTTCGAGGCCAAGAACCTCATGCCGAAGTTCGAGATCCCCGAAGAGGGCTACACCGAGATCACCTGGTTCAAGGAGGAGGTGCGGCGCGGCATGGCCCGCCGCTACCCGGGAGGTGTTCCCGAGGACCGGCAGAAGCAGGCCGAGTACGAGCTGGACGTCATCATCCAGATGGGGTTCCCGGGCTACTTCCTCGTCGTCGCCGACTTCATCATGTGGGCCAAGAACCAAGGCATCGCGGTGGGCCCCGGCCGTGGCTCCGCCGCCGGCTCGATCGTCGCCTACGCCATGGGCATCACCGACCTCGACCCGATCACCCACGGCCTGATCTTCGAGCGGTTCCTGAACCCCGAGCGCGTCTCCATGCCCGATGTCGACATCGACTTCGACGAGCGCAGGCGCGTCGAAGTGATCCGGTACGTGACCGACAAGTACGGCGACGACAAGGTCGCCATGATCGGCACGTACGGAAAGATCAAGGCGAAGAACGCCATCAAGGACTCCGCCCGGGTCCTCGGCTACCCGTACGCCATGGGCGACCGGCTCACCAAGGCGATGCCCGCCGACGTCCTCGGCAAGGGCATCGACCTCAACGGCATCACCGACCCCTCGCACCCGCGCTACGGCGAGGCGGGCGAGATCCGGGCGATGTACGAGAACGAGCCGGACGTGAAGAAGGTCATCGACACCGCCCGCGGCGTCGAGGGCCTGGTCCGCCAGATGGGCGTGCACGCCGCCGGCGTGATCATGTCCAGCGAGCCGATCGTCGACCACGCTCCGGTCTGGGTGCGGCACACGGACGGCGTGACCATCACACAGTGGGACTACCCGCAGTGCGAGTCGCTCGGCCTGATCAAGATGGACTTCCTCGGGCTGCGCAACCTCACGATCATGGACGACGCCGTCAAGATGGTGAAGGCCAACAAGGGGATCGACCTCGATCTCCTCGGCCTGCCGCTCGACGATCCCAAGACGTACGAGCTGCTCTGCCGCGGTGACACCCTCGGCGTCTTCCAGTTCGACGGCGGGCCCATGCGCTCCCTGCTGCGCCTGATGAAGCCCGACAACTTCGAAGACATCTCCGCCGTGTCCGCCCTGTACCGGCCGGGCCCGATGGGCATGAACTCCCACACGAACTACGCCCTGCGCAAGAACAAGCAGCAGGAGATCACCCCGATCCACCCGGAGCTGGAGGAGCCGCTCAGGGAGATCCTCGGCGTCACCTACGGCCTCATCGTCTACCAGGAGCAGGTCCAGAAGGGCGCCCAGATCATCGCCGGCTACTCGCTCGGCGAGGCCGACATCCTGCGCCGCGTGATGGGCAAGAAGAAGCCCGAGGAACTGGCGAAGAACTTCGTCATCTTCGAGGCGGGAGCCAAGGCCAAGGGCTTCAGCGACCAGGCGATCAAGGCGCTGTGGGACGTCCTGGTCCCCTTCGCCGGCTACGCCTTCAACAAGGCCCACTCGGCCGCGTACGGCCTGGTCTCCTACTGGACCGCCTACCTCAAGGCCAATTTCCCGGCCGAGTACATGGCGGGTCTGCTCACTTCGGTCAAGGACGACAAGGACAAGTCCGCGATCTACCTGAACGAGTGCCGCCGGATGGGCATCAAGGTGCTCCTGCCGAACGTGAACGAGTCGGAGCCCAACTTCGCCGCCCAGGGCGACGACGTGATCCTCTTCGGCCTCACCGCGGTGCGCAACGTCGGCACCAACGTCGTGGAGTCGATCATCAAGAGCAGGAAGGCGAAGGGGAAGTACTCCTCCTTCCCCGACTTCCTGGACAAGGTCGAGGCCGTCGTCTGCAACAAGCGCACCGTCGAGTCCCTGATCAAGGCCGGCGCCTTCGACGAGATGGGCCACACCCGCAAGGGCCTGGTCGCCCACCACGAACCGATGATCGACAACGTGGTCGCCGTCAAGCGCAAGGAGGCCGAGGGGCAGTTCGACCTCTTCGGCGGAATGGGTGACGAGAGCGCGAGCGACGAGCCCGGATTCGGCCTCGACGTGGAGTTCTCCGACGTCGAGTGGGAGAAGTCCTACCTGCTCGCCCAAGAGCGCGAGATGCTCGGCCTCTACGTCTCCGACCACCCGCTCTTCGGCCTGGAGCACGTCCTCTCCGACAAGACCGACGCCGGCATCTCCCAGCTCACCGGCGGCGAGCACTCCGACGGCGCCGTCGTCACCATCGGCGGCATCATCTCGGGCCTCCAGCGCAAGATGACCAAGCAGGGCAACGCCTGGGCCATCGCCACCGTCGAGGACCTCGCCGGCTCCATCGAGTGCATGTTCTTCCCCGCGACCTACCAGCTCGTCTCCACGCAGCTGGTCGAGGACACCGTCGTCTTCGTCAAGGGACGCCTCGACAAGCGCGAGGACGTCCCCCGGCTGGTCGCCATGGAGATGATGGTCCCCGACCTGTCGAACGCCGGCACCAACGCCCCGGTCGTCCTCACCATCCCCACCGTCAAGGTCACCCCGCCGATGGTGACCCGGCTGGGCGAGATCCTGCGCCACCACCAGGGCAACAGCGAGGTGCGGATCAAGCTCCAGGGGCCGCGCACCACCACCGTGCTCCGCCTCGACAAGCACCGGGTCAAGCCCGACCCCGCGCTCTTCGGCGACCTCAAGGTGCTCCTCGGCCCGTCCTGCCTGGCCGGATAGCCGCAGCGGTACGCGGGAAGGGCCCGCCCCGGTCGACCGGGGCGGGCCCTTCCCGTACGTGGAGGCCTCAGTTGTGGCCGAACTTCTTCTCCTTGCGCTTGCCCGCCATCTGCAGCGGGCTCGGCGCCGCCGAGGTGGTGGGCGAGGATTCCATCGAACTCTTCGCCGGATCCTGTGCAGCCGAGCGGTCCTCGGACTTGGCAGGCTGCTGGCGGTTCTTGTTCTTGGCCATGGGGAGCCTCCGTGGGGGGTCTAGGGGCCAGGGCCGCCTTCACACTCACACAACGCCGCATACGGCGCATTTTGGATCATTACCCCGCGTAGTCGGCCGCCTTCCCGGACGCCCCCGTGAGATCCGCCACGCCGATGATCGAGTTCCGGCCGTCAACGCCCTTGTGGTCGGGCAGACTCGGGGGACCCGCCGAGAAACACACCAGAGGACCCCCAGGGAAGAGGGTGGTACGCGTGGACCGCTGCGTCGTCCTGGTGGACGCCGGCTATCTGCTGGGCGCCGCCGCCAGCCTTCTCGCAGGGGAGCCCTCACGCTCCCGCATCACCGTGGACCATGCCGCCCTCATCCAGGGCCTGCGCGAGCGGGCCGAGGCGGACACCGAGCAGCCGCTCCTGCGGATCTACTGGTTCGACGGCGCACCCGACCGGGTCCCCCAGCCCGAGCACCGCCGGCTGCGCGTCATGCCCCGCGTCACCGTCCGGCTCGGCGCCCTGACCCGCAGCGACGGCCGCTGGGCCCAGAAGGGCGTCGACGCGGCCATGCACGCCGAGCTCACCGAGCTGGCCCGCAACCGCGCCTGCTCGGACGTCGTACTCGTCACCGGCGACGGAGACCTGCTGCCCGGGCTGATGTCGGCCAAGGAGCACGGGGTCGCCGTCCACCTGTGGGCCGTCCAGGCCGCCGACGGCGACTACAACCAGTCCGAGGACCTCGTCGCCGAAGCCGACGAGCGCCGCGTCCTGGACCGCACCTGGATCACCCGCGCCGTCCGCGCCCGCGACCTCACCGGACTCTGCGCCCCGCCGCCCGCGCCGCGCCCCGAGATCGCCGCCATCCTCTCCGCCCCGCTGCCCGAGGCCGCCCTCGCCGAGGCCGCGCGCGGCAACGGCAACCGCCCGCCGGCGCCCGTGGAGCCCGAGGAAGGCGGCGTACCCGCCCCCGCGTCGCCCGCCACCGCCAACGGCAAGACCGTCCCCACCCCGAAGGACCTCGCCGGCGCCCTGCGCGCCCCCGGCGCCGCCCCCGCGGCGGTCTCGGGCCTCGGGTCCGCCCCGGCCGGCAGCGCCCTGCGCTGGTCCTCCGACAAGGGCTGGATCGACCGCGCGGGGCCGCTCGGCGAGCCCGCCGAGACCGCCTCGCTGCCCACCCTCGCCCAGCTCACCTCCGCCGAGCAGCGCTGGGCGGACCGCGAGGAGGACATCACCACCGTCGGCGGCGACCCCTTCGAGGTCGGCCAGGTCTTCGCCCGGCGCTGGATGGAACGGCTCCCGGAGACCGTGCACCTGCAGAAGCTCGCCACCATGTACCCGCGGATCCCGCACCGGATCGACGGAGAGCTGCTGCGCTACGCCGCCCGGTTCGGGCTCCTCGCCCACAAGGACGACCAGATCGACGAGCACGACCGCTACGCCATCCGGGCCGGATTCTGGCGCGAGATCGACGTACGGGCGGCCGCCGAACACGTGGCCGCCTCCGGAGGGGCTCCCGCGCAGGTCCCCGCGGTCCCCGCGGCCCCGGCCCCGGCCTGTGGGCCGGCGCCGGGTCCTGCTCCTCGGCTACGGGCTCTTCGGCGCGGCCTCGGCCGTCGCCGCCCTCGCCGACAGCGCCCAGATCCTCATCGCCGCCCGCGCCCTGCTCGGCGTCGGCGGCGCGACGATCATGCCGGCCACCCTGTCGATCCTGCGCCAGGTCTTCCCCGACCGGCGCGGCCGGGCCCTGGCCGACGGCCACTGGCCGACGGCCACTGGACCGCCCTCGCCCCCGACGGCCACCCCCGGCCGGACACCGCTCCCTCCGGCGGCCCGGCCCGCCCCGCCCGGCTCCGCGAGGATTCCTCCCCCGCTCCAGGACCTGATCCCGGCTCCGGTCCCGGCCCGAGGCCACCCTCGAGACCAGCCTCGGGACCCGCCTCAGGACCCGCTCCCGCTTCACTGCCCGCTCCCCGCGGTGCGGCCGGACTCGCGGCGGACCGTCCGGCTCCGGCGGCCGGGCGGCCTGGTGGCACCCCGGCGGGAGCCGCCCTGCGCACGTCCCCGGCGCGGCTCCCGCCTGCGCCGCTCCTCCCGCAGGCACTCCCGCAGCCCCTCCGGGTCGATCCCCTCGTTGCAGGCGTGGTGGAGCAGCTGCGCGAAGCGGTACCCGTCGTCCGCGCGCAGCGCCAGCCCCAGCGCGACCCGGGCGGTCGGCTCGTCGCCGGTGGACCAGGAGACCCAGCCGGCCAGGGTGAGCGGGGCCGCCGCGTGCTCCCCGTAGGCACCGACACAGCGCCGGGCCAGTGCCCGCCACAGCCGCAGGGCCGGAGCCGCCTCCTCGTCCTCCATCCACTCGGCGGCGATGTCGCGGATCTCGCGGTCCTGGAGGCCGAGGATGAGCGAGGCGGCCTCCTCGTGGCCGAGCAGCGCGTCGTCCCAGTCGTCCGCGCGGGAGCCGGCTTCGGCCGGCGGGGCCAGCGTCATGCGCTGCATCAGCGCCCGGGCGAGCAGGACGGTCTCGGCGCCCACCTCCTCCCGGGTGGCCCCGTCGAGGATCTTCGGGACCAGGGCCGCGGCGGCCCGGTCCAGGGCACCTTCCATCTCCTCTGCGTCCTTTCCGCGCAACGGGGTGAGCCTGCGCTCGATCTCCCGGAGGGAACCCCGCACCTGCAGCCCGGCGAAGGTGGCCGCCGCGGCCATCACCGAGCTGCCGGGCACGGCCAGCACGGTGCCCTCCGCGGGACAACACCGCGCGTCCGGGCAGCAGTAGGACCAGTACCGCCCGGCGGAGAGGCACAGGGCCTCGAGCACGGGAACGTCCAGCGCCCCGCAGGAGAGCCGGATCCGCTGGGCGAGCGGTCGCAGCCGGGTCATCACCCGCTGCCCGCTCTCGTCCCCGCCGGGGTCCTGGCAGAGGAAGACGATGACGCCGTCGGGCTTGGTGCCACGGCGCTCGCTGCCGTGGATCAGGCAGTCGGCGACCTGCCGGGCGGTGTCCTCCCACTCCTCCGGGGTGTGGGGGATGCCGACCCGGAGCCGGCCGCCGAAGCGGCCGCCCTCGCCGTGGACGGCGACCATGACGAGGGAGTCGGTCGGGTGGAAGCCGAGCATGTAGGGCAGCGCGTCGGCCAGTTCGGCCGGGCTGCGCAGGGTGATCCGGGAGGCGTCGGCGGCTCCGGACGGGCCGGCGGAAGGCCGGTCGGACGGGGTGCGTGCTTCGTGGTTGTTCGTCATGTCCCGAAGGTCTCGTGCCCGACCGGATCCGGAAACCCCTGTGGATAACTCCCGGGCCGGCCCCGGACTGACGCCCAACAAGTCCACCCTTCAACATCCACAGGCACAGAGCGGCATTCGCGGTATGTCAGAGCCATCGGGTTGCATGGGGGCATGAACGCAGACCTGAGGTCCTCGGCCGACTCCGTACTAGCCCGCCTCGTGGGCGACCCCACGGGGACCGCGAAGCTGCGCGAGGACCAGTGGCGGGCGATCGAGGCCCTCGTCGCGGACAAGCGCCGCGCCCTGGTGGTGCAGCGCACCGGCTGGGGCAAGTCCGCCGTGTACTTCGTGGCCACCTCGCTGCTGCGGGCGGCCGGTGCCGGACCCACGGTGATCGTCTCCCCGCTGCTCGCGCTGATGCGCAACCAGGTGGAGGCCGCCGCGCGGGCCGGGATCCACGCCCGGACCATCAATTCGGCCAACCCCGAGGATTGGGAGTCGATCCAGGCCGAGATCGCCGCGGGCGAGGTCGACGTCCTCCTGGTGAGCCCGGAGCGGCTCAACAACCCCGACTTCCGCGACCAGGTGCTTCCCAAGCTCTCCGCCGCGACCGGTCTGCTCGTGGTGGACGAGGCCCACTGCATCTCGGACTGGGGGCACGACTTCCGCCCCGACTACCGCCGTCTGCGCACCATGCTGGCCGATCTGCCGCCGGGCGTCCCGGTCCTGGCCACGACCGCCACCGCCAACGCCCGCGTGACCGCCGACGTGGCCGAGCAGCTCGGCACCGGGGCCGGGACGGACGCCCTCGTCCTGCGGGGCCCCCTGGACCGCGAGAGCCTCAGCCTGGCGGTGCTCACGCTGCCCGACGCTGCCCACCGGCTGGCCTGGCTCGCCGACCACCTCGGCGACCTCCCCGGCTCCGGGATCATCTACACCCTGACGGTGGCCGCCGCCGAGGAGGTCACCGCGTACCTGCGCCACCGCGGGCACACGGTCTCCTCGTACACCGGCAAGACGGAGAACGCCGACCGCGAGCAGGCGGAGAACGACCTCCAGGCCAACCGGGTCAAGGCCCTGGTGGCCACCTCGGCCCTCGGCATGGGCTTCGACAAGCCCGATCTCGGTTTCGTCGTGCACCTCGGCTCGCCCTCCTCCCCCATCGCCTACTACCAGCAGGTCGGCCGCGCCGGCCGCGGCGTGGAGCACGCCGAGGTCCTGCTGCTGCCGGGGCGCGAGGACGAGGCGATCTGGCAGTACTTCGCCTCCGTCGCCTTCCCGCCGGAGCAGCAGGTGCGCCGCACGCTCGAGGTGCTGGCCGAGGCCCGCCGGCCGCTGTCCCTGCCCGCCCTGGAGCCGCTGGTCGACCTGCGTCGCACCCGGCTGGAGACCATGCTCAAGGTCCTCGACGTCGACGGCGCCGTGCACCGCGTCAAGGGCGGCTGGACCTCGACCGGCGAGCCGTGGGTGTACGACACCGAGCGCTATGCCTGGGTGGCCCGGCAGCGAGCCGCCGAGCAGCAGGCCATGCGGGACTACGCGGCGGCCACCGGCTGCCGCATGGAGTTCCTGCGCCTCCAGCTCGACGACGAGGAGGCCGCGCCCTGCGGCCGGTGCGACAACTGCGCGGGGGCCCGGTTCACGGCGGAGGTCTCCGGGGCCGCGCTGGACACCGCCCGCGGGGAGCTGGACCGCCCGGGCGTGGAGCTGGAGCCCCGCAAGATGTGGCCGACGGGTCTCGCCGCGGTGGGCGTGGACCTCAAGGGCCGGATCCCGGCGGGCGAGCAGGCTTCGACGGGCCGTGCGCTGGGGCGGCTCTCCGACATCGGCTGGGGCAACCGGCTGCGCCCGATGCTCGCGCCCGGGGCGCCCGACCAGCCGGTTCCGGACGATGTGGCTCAGGCCGTCGTGACGGTGCTGGCCGACTGGGCCCGCGGCCCCGGCGGCTGGGCCTCGGGGGCTCCGGACGCGCCCGGGCGCCCGGTCGGAGTCGTCGCGCTGCCCTCGCGCGGCCGCTCCCGGCTCGTCGGCTCGCTGGCCGCGCGGATCGCGGAGATCGGGCGGATGCCCCTGCTCGGCACGATCGCCTACACGGACCAGGCACCGGAGTTCGGCCTGCCCTCCTCGAACAGCGCCCAGCGGGTGCGCGGCCTCCACCAGGCCTTGACCGTTCCGCCGGAACTCGCCGCGATCCTGAAGGAGACCGCGGGTCCCATCCTCCTCGTCGACGACCGCGCCGAGAGCGGATGGACCCTCGCGGTCTCCGCGCGGCTGCTGCGGCGAGCGGGCGCCAAGGCGGTGTTTCCGCTGGTACTGGCGCTTCAGCCGTAGCCGAATGAGTCATCTTCGGCGTGACGGGGCAAGGATATGAACGGCATACCGGCGAATTCCGGTCGGCGGCGTCAATTGCTCGTTGCCGCATGCTCACGGGCCACGCGAGAATTGCAGTGCTCCCGCTCGGCCCGACGGCGCCCTCCTGGGCCGCGCCGCGGTGTGCCCGCACTCCAGCTGTGCCCGTTCGCGGGCGTGTACCCGAAGGGAGGACCGTGACCTTCGGATTCGCCCCGCCCTCGACCACGTCCCTGACCACGGCCACCGGCGGCGCCAGCCGGCACGGCCGGCTGCTGGAACCCTCCGAGTGGACGGCGTCGGGCGTCCCCCTGCTGCGCAACCCCCGCGAGGTAGTCAGCGGTCTGCACTCGCGGCACAGCCCGGTGCCGTCCACCGCGGTGATCGCCGTGCTCGGACCCGAGGAGCGGCTCGTCGCGAGCGCCTCCTTCGTTCAGCGCTCGGCCTCGGCCGACGGCTGGGAGTACCGCAACGCCCTGCTCTCGCGCCTGCGCCGGGTCATCCCGCACGACCTGCGGCGGCGGACCCCCGTGCGGACCGCGGTGTTGCTGTACTGCCGCGACGGCGACGAGCGGTGGACCGAGGAGGACGGCGCCTGGATGTGGGGGCTGCGGGATGCCTGCACCCTGCACGGGCTGCGCTGCGGCGCGTACATCACGCTGACCCGCGGCGGCTGGCAGGTCCTGGGCGAGGGCCGCGGCGGCCGTCGGCCCAGCTCGGACTCGCGGCCCGAGCGCCTCGGCGAAACGGCCGCCGAGTTCGCCCCGCTCGCCCTGCGCACCGGCGGCGGAGCCGCGGAGGCCCTGCGCCGCACGGCCGCCCGCTGAAATCCGTACGGCCGCCCGCTGAAACCGTACGGGCACCGGTCCTGCGCGCGGGCACGCCCAACGGCCGTACACCCGGAATCGGGCGTACGGCTGGTCAGGCCTCGGACTTCGGCAGGGCCGGCTGTGCGCCCACCCCGCCCCTCGACCGTGCGGGAGTACGGGGCGTCAGACGCCCGCACCCAGCACGGAGTTGATCTGCTCCGTTTCGCCGCACACGATCAGCAGCGCACCGGCCCGCGCGAGCGCGACCGGCACGGCCGCGGTGACCGCGTCGACCGGTCCGCCGTTGGCCGCGAAGACCACGACGGGGCGGCCGGCGGCACGCTGGACCTGCGCCGCGTCCGCGTAGAAGACGTCGTCCCCGGCATCGTGCAGGGCCCAGTACGCGGCCTCGCCGAAGGACAGCTCGTGCGCGGCCCACGGGTGCGGGTCGCCGGTGGTGAGCACCAGGATGTCGCCGGGCGCGCGCCCGGTGTCGAGCAGCAGGTCCACGGCCTCTTCGGCCGCGTCCAGCGCGCCCTCGGCGGACGCGGGGATCAGCTGGACCTGCGGTACCGCCGCCGAGACGGACGGCGTGGCGGCAGCTGCGGGAACGGGCCCGGGTGCGGCCTGCGGCGCACGCTGCACGGGCGGTACGGGACGGGGGGCACTCCCCGCTGCGGGGGCTGTCGCTTATACACATCC
>NZ_CP030287.1:8207269-8281349 GCF_003287935.1 Streptomyces sp. ICC1 | reverse complement strand
GGAAGGCCGGGCGGCGCTCCGCGGGCCGCCGCCCCGGTCTCAGCGGCCCGGCGGCGACGGGGCGGAAGCGGACACGGTGGGCGGGGCGGCCGCCGCACCGCGCTCCCCCAGGCGGCGGTCGGCCGAAGCGGCGGCGGAGGCCGCGCGTTCGTCGGCGGTCGGGGAGAGCGCGACGAACGCGGAGGTGATGAAGAGGTAGGAGCCGAGGCCGACGGCGAGCGGGAAGATGAACTGCATGGCGGTCGCGCCCGGCAGCGGTGCGTCCGAGGGGACGACGTGGACGGCGACGGCGAGCATGCCGGTGTAATGCATGCTGGTGACGGCGGCGCCCATGATCAGCGAGGCGACCGCGACGGCCACCGGGGACTTGATGTTGAGCGCCGCCCACAGGGCGGCGGTGGCGGCGACCACGGCGATGGCAATGGAGAGCCCGACCATCAGCGGGTCGTAGGAGACCGATCCGTGCAGGCGCAGGGCCGCCATGCCCAGGTAGTGCATGCTCGCGACGCCCAGGCCGGTGGTGAGGCCGCCGAGGACGAGGGCGCGGCCGCGGTCCTTGCCGTAGCCGACGGCGAACACTCCGGCGCCGACCACGACGACGGCGACGAGCAGCCCGAGGATGGTCAGCGGCACGTTGTAGCGGATCTCGGTCCCGGTGACGTGGAAGCCGAGCACCGCGACGAAGTGCATCGTCCAGATGCCCGTCCCGATGGCCGAGGCCGCCGTGAGGAGCCAGTTGCGGCGGGAGGCTCCGGTCGCGGCCTCGAGTGCGCGGACGGTGCAGCGCAGCCCGAGGGCAGCGCCGATGCAGGCCATCACGTATGACAGCGCGGGGGTAAGCCAGCCATAGGCGGCGTGGTCCAGGTGTCCCATGGCCACGGGACGCTAGTCCGGGTGAGGGCGCGAACAAGGGGCGCATTTCGAAAGCCACTGGAACTGCTGGAATATGACAGAGATACGTTCATCTGCGATCACACCGCGTACCACCTTGCACACGTTCCGCAGGCATGTGCCCGGACCGAGGTGGGGGATCATGGGCACATGAGCGAAGACCGCACACAGGATCACACCCGCGTCCAGGAGTTCTTCGGAGCGCGCGCGGCCGACTGGGACCGCAAGTTCCCCGGCGACGGCCCCGCCTTCGAGACGGCGGTGGCCGAGTTCGGTCTGCGGCCCGGGAACCGGGTGCTCGACGCGGGCTGCGGCACCGGCCGGGCGATGACCGCGCTGCGCGCGGCCGTGGGCCCGTCGGGCACCGTGCTCGGCGCCGACCTCACCCCTCAGATGCTGGCCGCCGCGCGGGACGCCGGCCGGGGCGCGCAGGGCGCGCTGCTGCTCGCGGACGTGGCGCAGCTGCCGCTGCGCGACGGGGCGCTCGACGCGGTCTTCGCCGCCGGGCTCATCGCCCACCTGCCCGACCCGGGGGCCAACCTGCGCGAACTCGCCCGCGTGGTTCGCCCCGACGGGCGGCTCGCGCTGTTCCACCCGATCGGGCGCGCGGCCCTGGCGGCGCGCCACGGCCGCGAGCTGACCCCGGACGACATGCGGGCGGAGCACAACCTCGGCCCGCTGCTGGCCGGTTCGGGCTGGCGGATGACCTCGTACGCGGACGAGGACGCCCGGTTCATGGCACTGGCCGTGCGCACCGCCTGAGGGCGGACGTCGCACGTCGCCCTCCCCGCCGCGGGCGCCAAACCCTCCGCGCAGGTGGCGGGCCTGGAAATCTCCTCCCGCCGCCTCTCGACGCGGTGGTTACTCGCTGGTTAGGGTGCGCCGACGAGAGAACGACCGGGAGGCCACGTGTCCGACGAGGAGGACGGCGGTTCGCTGTACGTGCTGACCGCCGTGCTGCTGACCCCCGCGCAGTTCCCGAGCATCCTGGGTGACGACTTCCCCGAGGCCTGCTCGCTGCTGGGCGTGCCGCCGGCGGCATCCGGGTACGGGCTGGTGCTCGGCCAGGACGAGGAGGGCGCGCGCTGGACGGTCGTGGTCGACGACGTCTCGCTCGTGGCCATGGCCATCGCTTCCTGGGACTGCGGGATGGAATACGACCTGTCCCCCGACGAACGGTCCATCGTGGTCTCGCTGGCGGGCTGGCCGCTGGAGCTCGCGGTGTCGACGGCGGGCATACCCGAGCCGCACGATCCGGAGCAGGGCGCCGACGGTACGGGCCGGGTGCCGCTGGCACCGCCTTCGGCCGAGGCCTGGGGGCCGGTGCAGCGGCGGATGGGCGCCGACCAGATCGCCCGCGAGTGGGCGACCTGGAGCGAGCGCGTGGCCTCGGACGGTGGGGCGGCGGCCGCCTCGCACCCGGGGCTGGCGCGGGCGCTGAAGGAGGCGCTGGGCTACACCCGGACCGTGCCGCCGCCGGGCCGGGTCCGGTCGTCCTTCGCCGGCGAGGAGGCGCGCACGCTGCGCGTGGACGGCCCCGGCTGGTCGCTGGTGGCCCGTACCGGCGGGGCGGCCTTCGTCCTGCTGGACGAGGAGCCGAGCGAGGTCCTGGCGGTCCCGCCCGAGGCGGACGGGGAACTCCCGGAGCTGGCGGAGCTGCTGACCGCGCTGGACCGCGTCGCGGTGCGGCCGGTCTGAACGCGAAGGGGGAGGCCGTGACGGCAGGTTCGGTGGGTCCGGTGGGTTCGGTGGGGATGGTCCCGGTGGGCGTGGTGGTCGGCGGCCGCGCGGAGGTCGTCGACGACGACTGGGGGCGGGAGGCGGCGGTGATCCGCCTGGACCGGGAGCGGTTCGGCCCCGAGGCGCTGTACGGGCTGGAGGACTTCTCGCACGTCGAGGTGGTCTACCACTTCGACCGGGTGCCGCAGGACAGGATCGAGACGGGCGCGCGTCACCCGCGGGGCAATCCGGACTGGCCGCTCGTCGGTATCTTCGCGCAGCGCGGCAAGAACCGGCCGAACCGGCTGGGCGTCTCGCGCTGCCGCGTCGTGAAGGTGGACGCCGGGGCGGCCGACGGTCCGGAGGTGCACGTGGAGGGCCTGGACGCGGTGTCGGGCACCCCGGTGCTCGATCTCAAGCCGTACATGGCGGAGTTCGGCCCGCGCGGCGACCACCGCCAGCCCGAGTGGGCGACCGTGCTGATGCGGGACTACTACTGACCGGCGCGGCGCCGTACGCCGCCGCCTCCCGGCCTTTCACGATGTGGGACACCCCGAACCCGCCCTCACCGCCCCGGATCTGCACCTGGTGATGTGCTGTGCGACGTGCACCGTCACCTGTACGCGATGCTGAGCCGCACTGTCATCGAGGTCCGGTCCGGGCCGTCGCTTTCGCGTCAGACCCGGTCGAGCGGGACGTGCGGGACCGGCGGGAGCGTGATCTCGATGGTGTCGCCGGGACGGATGGTGCCGCCCCGGTGGACCACGCCCATGATTCCGGCCTTGCGGAGCAGGTTGCCCTCCTCGTCCCGGCTCACCACCTGCTTGAGCAGCCCGTGCTGGAAGGCGTCGATCTGCAGGCACGGGTTGCGCAGGCCGGTCACCTCCACCACGGCGTCCTCGCCCAGGCGCAGCAGGGTGCCGGTCGGCAGGCCGAGCAGGTCGATGCCCTCGGTCGTGACGTTCTCGCCGAGCTGGCCCGGCTCGACCTGGTGACCCGCCTCCGCGACCTCCTCGAAGAGCTCCCGGTGGATGAGGTGGACCTGCCGCAGATTCGGCTGCGTCGGGTCCTGGGCCACGCGCGAACGGTGCTTCACCGTGACGCCCGCGTGAACGTCGCCCTCGACCCCCAGTCCCTCGATGAGCCTGATGCTCTCGCGCGTGGGCTTGGTGAACGAGTAGACGCCGTTGCTGCTGACCGCCGCGACCTGCGCCGCTCTCGCCGTGCTCATGGATCACTGCCCCCGTGGCGGCCTCAGCGGCCGATCTGCTTCCTGGATATTCCCCGCAGCCTACGACGCTGGGAGGAGTCCAACAGCAGGTAGGCGGCCGTCGGCACACCGATCAGGACCAGCAGTCCCGCCCAGAACCCGACCGCCCAGAACAGCACGATGGCTGCCACTACTCCGGCAACCGCGACCTTTCCGCTCGTGGACATCTGCGGACACCTCTTTCTCCGTCGGCCACTACCCCACTCAACGCGTGCTCCCGCTCCCGCGTTCCCACTCGCGCGACCGATCGACGCGGGGAACCCGCAGTGACCTGGGTCACGGCGGCGCCTCGGCCTGCGGGCCTCGCGGGTGGGTTAATCTCGGCCGCCCCGTTTCCGGTCAAGTTTGAGGATTGCGTGCTCTCGACGATCTCCGGCCTCATCAGCTCCCACGCCGTCTTCCTGCCCGCGGAACCTCCCCGTGCCGGCCGGATCGCCTTCTGGCAGCCGGATCCGGACGCGGATGCGGATGCGGATGCGGATGCGGATCTCCAGGGGCTGCGGCACGAGCTGCAGGGGCTCACCGGCCCCGGCACCCTCCAAGAGCTCACCGTCGTCGCCGCGGACCTGCGGACCGTCACCGTCAGCGCACTCGTCCTGCCGGTGGCCGACGCCGTGGCGCTGCTGACCCGGGTCCGGGCCGCCGCGTCGGCCGGGGCAGCGCCCTTCTGGGGCGCCGCCGCCCTGCTGGCCCTGCGCCTCGCCGCGCGCGGGCTGCTGCTGCCCGGGGTGAGCCCCGCCGGGTACGACGCCTGGCGGCTCGGCCCTCTGGAGGCCGCCGACCTGGCGGAGGTCCGGGAGCTGGCGGCCGCAATGCCTCCCGCCGCGCACTGCGTGCCGCTCGGCCCCGGCCTCGACCCCGACGGAGACGGCCCGGCACGGCTGCCCGCGCCGGAGCCGCTGCTGCGCGCCTTCCTCGACGCCGTCGCCGACACCCTGCCCCGCTCCCCCGCGGCGCCCGCCGCCGCCGGCGGGCCCGCCTACGCCGCCGTCGAGCCCGGACTCCACCCCGAGCTGCGCGAATGGGCCGCCGAGGTCGCGGCCGAGCACGAGGCGGGCGTGCGCGTCTCGCTCCGGATCGACCTCGACACCTCCTGCGAGCCCCCCGCCTTCCGGGCCGTGCTGCAGATGCACGGCCTCGCCGACGCCGCGCTCGTCGCGGACGCCGCCGACGTCTGGGCCGGAGCGGGCGCCGCCGCTGCCGGCTTCCCGCCGCGTGCCCGTCTGGACGCGCTCCGGGCCCTGCGCCGCGCCGCCCGCCTCTGGCGTCCGCTCGCGCCGCTGCTCGGCGCGGCCGTCCCCGACTCCGTGGACCTGGCCGACGAGGAGGTCGCGGAGCTGCTCGGGGAGGCCGGTCGCGCCCTGGCCGCCGACGGGGTGCAGGTGCACTGGCCGCGCGGGCTCGCCCGTACGCTCACCGCCCGCGCCGTCGTGGGACGCCCCGCGCCGGCGTCCGCCGCCGCCTCCGGCGACCTCCCCGGCCTGCTCTCCCCCACCGCAGCCCCCCCCCTCACCCGGCGCCACGCACCCGGCCGCCAGGGCGATCTGCCCGCCGGGCCGCCGGACCTGCTCCCCGAGGCCAGGCGCCCCCTGGCCCCGCTGCGTCCCCAGTCGGTCCTGGTCGCTTCCGCCCACGCCCGCCCGTCCCCGTCCCCCCTCCGCCCCGGCCCCCGCGTGCCGCCCCCCGCCGCCCCGGCCCCCCTCTCCACCCACGGTGCGCGACCGCGTCGCCGACGAGGCTGCCGCCGGCCGGGCGGCCACCCTCATCCGGGGCCGGGTCGGTGACCGTGTGGCGGGCATGTGGTTCGACGCCTCCACGGGGCGGCTGAACGCTTCCGTCCCCAACGCCGCGGACGCGGCGCTGGTCCGGGACGCGGGCGCCGGCGCCCGGCCGGCCCGGTACGGCCCGGGCGGACCGGGCGGGGCGGCCCGGCGGGGGGGCGGCGGGGCACAGGGTCGGGGCGGGCGTCGGGGAGGGGCGGGTGGCGGGCAGCGGGGTCCCCGGGCGGGTGCAGGCGTCGGCCAGGTACTCGGTCAGGGTGAGGTCGTGGGCCTCCCACCGTTCGGGGGCGCGGTGGTCGGACCGGTACGCGCGTCGGATGACGACCGTCCACCGGTCGGGGTCCGGGGAGACCGAGGTGTCCCAGAACAGGGTGTCGATGGACCGGACCGTGCCCCAGGCGAGCAGCCCGCCGGGGGCTGGGTGGACGGCCGGGCGCTGCGGCTCCGGCAGGGCCCGGGCGTCGATGCGGGCCTCGCGGTGGGTGTCGCGCAGCCAGTCTCCGTAGTCGAACCGGTCCTGGTCGTCCCCGTCCTCGGGTTGGGCGCAGGGAGTGGGGATCACGCAGTCCGCGCCGAACGCCACCGGCCCCCAGACGTCGGCCAGTCGCTTGTAGTCGGCGGGGAGCCGGAGCCCGAGCCACTCCTCGACCGCCGGCCAGTCGACGGGGACCGGCGCGGGCGGGTGCTCGGCGTCCGGCACGGCGAGATCGGCAAAGTCCATGCGTCAATCCTGGGTGAGTTCCACCAGCTTGGCGACCGTGTTCCAGTTTCGGGTGGTCACGTCGAGTCCCTTGACCACGGCCGGCTTGGCGAGGGCCTCTCCCAGTGCGGAGCGGCCCAGGCCGTTCGGGGCGTAGAGGTAGACGACGCGGTCGCCGACCCGGTACTCCTCCGGGAGGTACGCGGGTCCGTCGATGGACGCGAAGCGGGAACCGTCGGGCTGCTCGGAGCAGAAGGTGGCGTGGAGCTGCTTGCCCTCCAGGTCGGCGGCCGGGAACGGGCAGGCGTCGGCGACGGCGCGCAGGTACGCGCCGTCGACCACCAGGCAGGGGACGCGGAAGCCGAAGTGGGCTTCGATGGCCGCCTCCAGCTCGCGGGCGAGGGCCTCGGGGGTCGTCTTCTTCCCGCTGCTGAAGACGGCGTTGCCGCTCTGCAGGTAGGTCTGAGCGTCCTCGTGGCCCAGCTCGTGCAGGACCTGGCGCAGTTCGGCCATCGGGACCTTCTTGTTCCCGCCGACGTTGATGCCCCGGAGCAGCGCCGCGTACTTCGTCTTGGTCATGCCTGCACGATAGGCCGGTCCGCTGACAGCGCGGCCGGTCCGGGCCGCCCGGCCGTTTCCGCCGCTCCGGCCAGCTCCGCCTCGATCAGGTCCGCCGCCTGGCGCGTGCCTCCCTCGGTGGCCATCCGGGCGCGGATCGCCTCCGCCCGGGCTGCCACCTCCGGGTCGGCGACCAGGGCGAGGACGGCCTCGCGCAGGGTGGCGGCGTCGGCCTCGTCCATCGGGACGTGCCGGGCGACGCCGAGGCCCGCCAGCATGTCGGCGTTGCCGAACTGGTCGACGGCCTGCGGGACGGCGACCATCGGGGTGCCGGTGGCCAGGCCCTCCTGGCTGCCGCCCGCGCCCGCGTGGGTGATGAAGGCGTCGGCCCGGCGCAGGATGTCCAGTTGGGGAACCCAGCGGTGGACTTCGACGTTGGCGGGGATCGCGCCGATCTCGGCCTCGTCGGTGAACTTGCCGATCTGGAGCACCACGTGCCAGTCGGGCAGGTCCCCGAAGGCCTCGACGCAGGCCCGGTAGAAGGCCGGCTGCTTGGTGAAGGTGGAGCCGAGGGAGACCAGGAGGAGCTTCTTCCCCTCGGCGCCCGCGGGGCGCGTCCAGGTGCCCTGGGTGGCGCTGCGGTCGCCCTGGCAGGCGCCGACGAAGGTGTACACGGCCTCGTCGACCCGGTCGGCGTGCGGCTGGAGGGCGCGCGGGATGAGCACGATGCTGCGGCGGGGGCGGCCGACGAAGCGGTCGCTGTCCTCGTCGATGCCGTTCTCGTCGAGCCAGGCCCGGAAGCGGGCGTAGTACGCCTGCCCGCGCTCGGAGGCGCGCAGTGCGGCGAACATCGGCTCGGCCACCTCCTCCTCGTAGCCGGTCCACGCGACCAGGTTCGGGGAGAGGGAGACGGCGGGGACGCCCCAGCGGTGGGCGAGGACCATGGCCTGATAAGCGGTGATGTCGTGGAGGACGAGGTCCGGCTCGTCGCCCTCGAAGGCGGCCGCGAGCTGCGGGACGGCTTGGACGGCGTCGGTGAGGAAGGGCTCGATGTTGTCGATGAGCTCGGTGCCCCACGCGTCGGGGTCGTCCTCGGTGGGCAGGGTGGAGTTCCAGATCACCGGGGTGGCGCCGGTCTCGGCGACCTTGCCGGCGTAGGCGGCGGGAACGGCGTAGCTGACGCGGTGGCCGCGGGCGACGAGCTCGCGGATCACTTCGATGCTCGGGTTCACGTGGCCGGCGGCGGCGATCGAGAACATGGCGATGTGGGCGGGCTTCGCGGCTGAGGTCATGCGATGACCATAACGAGACGAGACGTCTCGTGCAACCTAAAAGGCGAAGAGATCGCCGACCCGGTGCGAAACTTGGCGCATCACGATCACCCCGGCACCCACCGGGACGGACGGACTGCGGAGCACGGCATGGACGAGGCACAGGCCAGGGACGCACTGACGGCGGCGGGCCTCACCTCGGCGCGGGCCGGGGCGCCCGAGCTGCTGGCCCTCGGCGAGAACGCCGTCTTCGCGCTCGGCGGAGGCTTGGTCGCCAAGGTCGGCCGGGAAGCGGCGCTGCTGCCGCGGGCCGAGCTGGAGCTCGCGGTGGCGGGCTGGCTCGCGGAGTCCGGGGTCCCGGCGGTCCGCGCGGCCGAGCCGGCGCCCCGTCTGGTGGACGGCCACCCGGTGACGCTGTGGCACCGGCTCCCGGACGCGGTCCGCCCGGCCGGCCCCGAGGACCTCGCGGCGCTGCTGCGGCAGATCCACGCCCTGCCCGCGCCGCCCTTCGCACTGCCGCCGCGCGACCTGCTGGGCGGGGTCGAACGCTGGCTCCGGCTGGCGGGCGAGGCGATCGACCCGGCGGACGCGGCGTACCTGCGGGCCCGCCGCGACGGGTACGCCGACCAGGTCGCCGCCCTCACCCCGCACCTGGCGCCGGGCCCGATCCACGGCGACGCGCTGCCCCGCAACGTCCACGTGGGTCCGGACGGGCCGGTCCTGGTCGACCTGGAGACGGTCTCCGCCGACCTGCGCGAGCACGACCTGGTGGTGATGGCGCTCTCCCGCGACCGGTACGGGCTGCCCGCCGAGTCCTACGGGGCCTTCTCGGCGGCGTACGGCTGGGACGTGCGCGAGTGGGAGGGCTGCGCGCTCCTGCGCGGCGCCCGCGAAACGGCCAGCTGCGCCTGGGTCTCCCAGCACGCCCCGACCAACCCCGGGGCCCTGGCCGAATTCCGCCGCCGGGTGGCCTCCCTGCGCGAGGGCGACCCGGAAATCCGCTGGCACGCGTTCTAGCACTGCCGTACAAATCTCCGCATATGAAACTTCCCCTCACCATCCACCAGGCCCGGCTCGGTGCCGCGGAGTTCAAGGTGATCCGCCCGGCCCGGCCGCCGGAGCGCGCGGTGCTGTCGGAGGGCCGCTGGTACCTGGACGCCGAGGTCGACCAGGGCGCCGCCCAGCTGATCGCCGGGCTGTGGGCGCTCGCCGCCACCTCGCCGCGCTCGCTGGTCCACGTCCCGCTGCGGCGCGACGACCCCGCCACGGGGCGGCCCGGACTCGACCTCGTCCTGCTGCACCACTCGCTCCAGTTCGCACCCTCGCGCTGGAAGGAGCTGCGGGCCAAGCTCGGCGCCGGCCGGGCACGGACGGCGGACCTACCGGGGCCGACCGCCTTCGACCCCGCGGTCGACCACTACCCGCAGGAGCGGCACCACAAGGAGAACCGGGACCGGTTCCACACCCGCGTCCACACCGAAACGCTGTTCCTGACGGGGAGCGCCACGCTGTTCGCCGACACCGCGTGGGTCTTCGCCGACGTCGCCCACAACGGCTCCGGCCACGTCTACGCCCACCCCGCCCGGCGGCACTACTGCGTCGAGCTGGACCAGGGGAACGGCTACTTCGGGAGCGGCTCGGGGCTCCACGTCGTCTACCGCGACGAGTGGCCCGACTACTGACCGGCCTGCTGACCGGCCCGCCATGCGCGGCCGATGCCGCGGATCATCGCCGGGTACACCCCGAGGTACCGGAAGGGCTTGATGCCGGCCATGTAGAGCCCGCCGAGCAGGCCGTTGGGTTTGACCAGGACGGCCATCTGCCCGTGGTGGCCGCCGGCGCCGTCCTCGACCCAGCCGATGTGCAGCACGCCGTGCACGGTCCGGTTGGCCGTCTCCGCCGCCCACTCGTCGTGCGTCTGGTAGACGGAGGTGAACGGGAACGCGCCGAACTCCGGTCCCCGGGGGCCCTCCCGGAGGTCTTCCGGCAGCCGGTCCCGCAGCGAGGCCACCCGGCCGCCGACCCCGTCGGCCGGCCGGTCCCAGCCGAGCAGCGCCCCGAGCCGCCGGCGGATCGCGAAGAGCGCGCGCCCGACCGGCGAGGAGACCTCGCCCGTGCCGTTCGCGAACTGCTCCACGAGCCGGGCGAGGTCGTCGGGGCCGCCCGGCGTGGGCAGCTCCCACACGTCCTCGACCTGGAAGTCGGGGGCGATCTCGTGGATCCGCCAGGGACGGTCGGTGTGGGCGCTTCGGGGAAGTCTCATGAGCCGGATCCTGCCGCGTCCGCCCTCAGACCCGGTAGGGCACGACGGGCCAGGCCCGCTCGACTATCGCCTCGGGGTCCGAGGTCCGGCGCAGGTAGCTCTGCAGCGACACCGCCTGCTCGGCCGCCGCGCGGATCTGCAGGTCGTGGAGCTCGGCCAGCGCGACCGTCCCTATCGCCGCGTGCCTCGCCCCCATCCGCCGCGCCGTCCGGGCCGCCGCCAGCGCGTCCGCGCCCGCGTTGTGCGCCTCGTCGAGGGTCACGCCGTAGTGCTCGCAGAGGGCCTGGAGGGTCCGCCTGCCCTTGCGGTACCGGTCCGCGTGCTTGTCCAGGACCAGGGGGTCTATGACGGGCGCGGGCCTGCCCGGCCACCGCTCGCCCAGCGGCCGGATCCCGTGCCGCCGGCACTCGCGGTCCAGCAGGGTCAGGTCGTACCGCGCGTTCATCACCACGAGCGGGGTCCCCGAGCCCAGCTCCTCGAAGAGCGTCTGCGTGATCTCCTCTATCGCCGGAGCCGCCGCCATCCCCTCCGCGCGGGCGCGGTCCGTGGAGATGCCGTGGATGGCGGAGGCCTCCTCGGGGATGGGCACCCCCGGGTCCACCAGCCACGTCCGCTCGCGTGCCACCTGCCCGTCCGGCCCGAGCGCCACGACCGCCGCCGTCACGATGCGGTCGCACTCGATGTCGGTCCCCGTGGTCTCCAGGTCGAAGGCCACCATCGGTCCGCCGTGCCAGTCCCCCATGCCGTGCCAGTCCGGGGCCGGCGGGAGCTGGCCCTTCATCGGGCCCCAGTCGTTGGGGTCCGGCACGCCCGGCGGAAGCATCTGGCGGCGCTTCGGGGCGTCCGGGTCGTGCGCCTCGCCCGGCTCCTTGGCTCCCGGCCAGGCCTTGGCGACGCGCGCCGCGAGGACGAAGTCCTTGCGCAGCGGGTGGCCTTCGAAGTTCTCGGGGAGGAGCAGCGGGACCAGGTTCGGGTGGTCGGTGAAGACGACTCCGAACATCTCGAAGGTTTCGCGCTCGTGCCATTCGGCGCCCGCGTAGACGGCGACGGCCGAGGGCAGGGAGGGCGCCGAGTGCGGGACGGTGGTCCGCAGCAGCAGGCGGCGTACGCGGTGGTTCTCGAGGGAGACGACGTGGGCGCAGATGCGGAATCCCGTGCCCGGCTCGTCCACCGCGCTCAGCCAGTCGAAGTACGTGCAGCCCAGCTTGTCGCGGGCGATCTCCAGCGCGGGGATCCAGCTGGCGGTGGGGACGTCGACGGTGAGGACGGAGTAGGCGTACGAGCCCACGGCTTCCTCGCCGAAGACCGTTCCCGCCGCGTCCGGGAGGGAGTCGTAGAGGTTCACGCGTCCGCCCCGGGGGCCGCCGGCGGGGTGACCAGGCCGCTGGTGAGCTGCGCGGGCGACGGCCGGGCCGTCGTCGCGTAGCGCTCCGCCAGCGATTCGCGGGCGATCTTCTCCTGCAGCTTGAGGATGCCCTGCAGCAGCGCCTCGGGGCGGGGCGGGCAGCCCGGGACGTAGACGTCGACCGGGATGATCTGGTCGACGCCCTTGGTCACCGAGTACGAGTCCCAGTACGGCCCGCCGCAATTGGAGCAGGCGCCGAAGGAGATGACGTACTTCGGCTCCGGCATCTGTTCGTACAGCCGCTTGACGGCCGGGGCCATCTTGTCCGTCACCGTGCCGGAAACGATCATGAGGTCGGCCTGGCGCGGTCCGGGCGCGAAGGGGATGACGCCGAGCCGGATGAAGTCGTGGCGGGCCATCGAGGCCGCGATGAACTCGATGGCGCAGCAGGCGAGGCCGAAGTTGAAGACCCACAGGCTGTAGCGGCGGCCCCAGTTGAGGACCACCTTCATGGGCTCGGGCGCGAGGCGGGAGAGCACTCCCAGCCTCTTCGGCTCCGGGAGCAGCTGCGGCTCCGACGGCACGGCCGGGGTACCGGCCGGAGTCACAGCCATTCGAGGACGCCCTTCTTGTACGCATAGAGCAGGCCGACGGCCAGGAAGCCGAGGAAGATGAACATCTCCACCAGCGTCGTGGCGCCGTAACCGGCGGCGGCGAACACCGTCGCCCACGGGAACAGGAAGATCGAGTCGACGGCGAAGATGACGTAGAGGAAGGCGTAGACGTAGTAGCGGACCTGGGTGTGCGCCCAGCCCTCGCCCACCGGGTCCACACCGCACTCGTACGTCAGCAGCTTCTCGCGGGTCGGGACGTTGGGCCGCAGCAGGCGGCCGGCGCCGAACGCCACCGCCACGAAGAGCACACCGAGCGCGGCCAGGAGGCCGACGACCGAATACGTCCGGAAGTAGTCCGCAGCGAGCACGGTCACGGTCGATACCGTCGGTTCGGGCACGTCCGTTCCTCGTTCCTCGGCGACTGTCGACGATCAGGTTGATCTGTTACGGACGGGAGTCTAGGGCCTGGGCCCGACGGGGTGGGGTTATCCCCCGTTTACCTCGGCCCGGCTACCCCATGGCATCGGGTCCGCGCGCTTGACAGGGTGGGCGCATGACCGCGACCGATCACACCCCCGACGGCGACACCCCTCCTCCCGTCCGCGCCCCCTTCAGTGCCGGGACCTGGAAGGAAATCGCGTACCTGCTGAGCAATTTCCCCGCCGCCCTCATCGGGTTCGTCTACACGGTCGTCATGGTGTCGACCGCGGGTGGTCTGGCCGTGACCGCGATCGGTCTTCCGCTGTTCGCGGGCGGCCTGTTCCTGTCTCGCCAGTTGGGACGGCTGGAACGGGCCCGGGCGCGCGACCTCTTGGGCGTACGGGTGGACGAGCCGAGCCCGATGCCCGGGCCGGCGCGCTCGGGCGGATTCTTCCCCTGGCTGTGGGCGAGCCTCAAGGACTCGGTGGCGTGGCGGACCGTGCTGTTCGAGCTGATCCGGCTGCCGTGGGCAGTGCTCACCTTCACGGTGGCGCTGACCGGGCTGTTCGTGCTGTGGCCGGTGCTGCCGTGGGTGGTGCGGGGGCTCGCGAACGTGGACCGGGCGATGGTACGGGGCCTGCTGTCTCCCTCGGACGAACTGGAGCGGCGGATCGCGGAGCTGGAGTCCGACCGCGGGGTCGTCGTCGACACCGCGGCGGCGGACCTGCGGCGGATCGAGCGGGACCTGCACGACGGGGCACAGGCGCGGCTGGTGGCGCTGGCGATGGGGCTGGGCCTGGCGAAGGAGAAGCTGCTGGAGGACCCCGAGGGGGCGGCGGCGATGGTGGACGAGGCGCATGGTGAGGTGAAGCTGGCGCTGCGCGAACTGCGGGACCTGGCGCGGGGCATCCACCCGGCGGTGCTGACCGACCGGGGTCTGGACGCGGCGCTGTCGTCGGTGGCCTCGCGGTGCCTGGTGCCGGTGAAGGTGTCGGTGGACATGCCGGCGCGGCCGGCGGAGGCGATCGAGGGGATCGCGTACTTCGTGGTCTCGGAGCTGCTGCAGAACGTGAGCAAGCACGCGGGGCCGCAGGCGCGGGGCGCCTCGGTGGAGGTGTGGCGGGCGGAGCGGCGGCTGCTGATCCGGGTGTCGGACGACGGGCGCGGCGGGGCGGATGCCCTGGCCGGGTCGGGGTTGGCGGGGCTCTCGGAGCGGCTCGGCGCGGTGGACGGGGTGCTGGTGGTGGATTCCCCGGAGGGTGCGGGGACGGTGGTGACGGCGGAGCTCCCGTGGCGGGACCGGGTGGCCTGACCTGCGCGCGCTTGGCCTGGCCGGCCGGTGGTCTGATCCGGCGGAGCCCGGGGTCCAGGGGGTGTACCCCTGGACCCCGGGCTCGTCGCCGGGCTCGACGCCCTGGCCCGCGAGCAGCGCTGCACCCCGTTCATGGTGCTGCTCGCCGCCTACCAGAGCGTGCTGGCCCGCTGGAGCGGCGACTACGACTTCGCCGTCGGCACCCCCCTGGCCGGCCGCAACGAGACCGCCCACGAGGCCCTGCTCGGCTACTTCTCCCGCACCGGGGTGATCCGTGCGGACCTCACCGGCGAGCCCGACTTCCGCACCGTGCTGCGCCGGGTGCGCTCCGCCACGATGGCCGCGCTGAGCCATCAGGACATCCCGGTCGAGCGGGTGGCCGCCGAACTGGGGCTGCCCGTGCTGCCCGGCGTCGGCCCGCTCTACCAGGCGGTGTTCGTCCACCAGAGCCAGTACGAGCTGGCCGGCGCCGACGAGCGGACCTCGCTGCCCGCGGGCGTCCGGACGGCGGACATGGACTCCGGTTTCGACCGGGCCAAGACCGATCTGCTGTTGGACAGTTGGCGCACCCCGAACGGCGGGATGACGCTCTCGTTCTGCTTCGACCGGGAGCTCTTCGAGCGCCCCACGGTCGAGGCTCTGGCGCGCCGGGTACGCGACCTGCTCGCCCGAGCCGTCGTGGACGTGGAGGTCCCGCTGCACGGTGACTGGCTGTTGGCCGTCGAGGAGCGCGCCGCGCTGCTCGCCCTCGGCGCCGGACCCGCCGTCACCGAGGCCCCCCGCCCGATCCTGCGCGGCTTCGCCGACCAGGTGGCCGCCCGCCCCGACGCACCCGCCCTGGAGTGCGCGGGGAGCGTCCGTACCTACGCCGAACTCGACCGCGCCTCGGATGAGTTGGCAGGTCGACTGGGCCCGGTGGCCGGCCGTGCGGTGGGCGTCCGGATCGAGCCGTCCTTCGAACTGGTCACCGCCCTGCTGGCGATCTGGAAGGCCGGCGCGGGCTACCTGCCGCTCGACCCCGCGCACCCGGCCGAGCGCCAGCGGCTGATGCTCGGCGAGGCGGACGCCGCCCTGCTGCTCACCGCGGGCGAGCATCCGGACCTGGGGGTCCCGGTGCTGGCCGTCGACGATCCGGACACCGGGCCCGGGCAGGCCGGGACCGAGCCGGCCGGAGCCGCGGGCATCGCGTCCGGGAGCACGGGGCACGCGGGGGCCGCGCTGCCCGGGACCGACCCGGGCGGCCTCGCGTACGTCCTCTACACCTCGGGCTCCACCGGCGCCCCCAAGGGCGTCGCCGTCGAGCACGCCGCTCTGGCCGAGCGCGTCCGGTGGATGGCAGGACCGGAGGGCTACCGGCTTCGGCCGGGCGACCGGATCGTCCAGTTCGCCTCCATCGGGTTCGACACCCACGCCGAGGAGATCTGGCCCGCCCTCACCGCGGGCGCCTGTGTCGTCCTGCTGCCCGGCGGCGGCCGGATGCTGCCCGACCTGCTGCGCGGCGAGGCCGGCCGGTCCGTCACCGTACTCGACCTGCCCACCGCGTACTGGGAGGAGCTGGTGTCGCTCGGAGACCAGGCCCCGTGGCCGCCGGCCCTGCGCCTGGTGGTCCTCGGCGGTTCCGAGGCGCGCGCCGTCACCCTCGCCCGGTGGCGGGAGCGGCACGGCGACACCGTCCGGCTGGTCAACACCTACGGCCCGACCGAGGCCACCGTCATCGTCACCGCGGGCGACCTCGGTGGCGGTGACGCTGGCGAACTCCGTGGCGGCCTCGGTGGCGGCCTCGGTGGCGGGCCCGCCGCCGAGCGGCGCCCGCCGCTCGGCCGTCCGCTGCCGGGGGTGCGGCTCTACGTCTTGGACGAGCGCGGCAGCCTGCTGCCCGCCGGCTCCGAGGGCGAGCTGTACATCGGCGGCGAAGGCCTCGCGCGCGGCTACCTGGCCCGGCCCGAGCTGACCGCGGAGGCCTTCCTCCCGGATCCGTTCGCCGACGCCCCGGACGGCCGGATGTACCGCACCGGCGACCGCGCCCGGTGGCGCACCGACGGGCAGTTGGAGTTCCTCGGCCGCGCCGACGGCCAGGTGAAGATCCGCGGATACCGGATCGAGCCCGCCGAGATCGAGGCCGCCCTCACCGCCCACCCGGCCGTCGGCCGGGTGGCCGTCCTGGTCCGCGACGGCCGCCGGCTGATCGCCTACGCCGTCCCGCGCCCGGCCGCACCGCGGGCGGGCGAACTGCGCGAGTACCTGGCGCTGCGCCTGCCGTCCTTCATGGTGCCGGACGCCGTGGTCCTGCTCGACACCCTCCCGCTCACCGCCAACGGCAAGCTCGATGCCGCGGCCCTGCCCGACCCGGACCCGGCGGGTGCCGCCGCCGGGTACCTGGCGCCCCGCACCGATGCCGAGGCCCTGGTGGTCGACCTCTGGCAGGAGGTGCTCGGCGTACCGAAGGTCGGCGTACTGGACGACTTCCTCGCCCTCGGCGGGGACTCGCTCCTGGTCACCAGGGTCGCCGCCCGCATCCGGGCGGGCGTCGGCCTCGACGTGTCGATCCGCGACGTCTTCGAGAGCCCCACCCCGGCAGCCCTGGCGGCCCGGATCGAGGCACTGCTGATCGCGGAGATCGACGCCCTCAGCGAGGAGGAGGCCGCCGACCGGCTGGACTGACTCCGCCCGCCCGCCCTACCCTCCACCCGGCCCGCCCCCGCCGTGCGGCTCCAACAGGGCCAGCAGCCGCCCGGCGGTGCTCCGGCGCGCCGTGCGGTCGGTGTCGCGCCCGGACCGCTCCACCGCGACCAGCCGCGCGAGCCGCTCCACGAGGTCCACGCGCTCGCGGCCCCAGTCGGCGCAGTCGGCCTCGACCGCGATCAGCCAGTCGGTCGGCGCGGCCCCGGCGTCCGGCCCGGTGCGCACCGGAAACAGCGAGTACGCCGTGGAGCGGGCGACCGTGCGGTGCGGGGCGGGCCCGCCCGCCCGCTCGGCGGCCAGGAACCGGCCCGCCAGCGCCGAGGCCGTCTTCTCCGGCAGCGGCGGCCGCGCACCCGCGATCTGCCGGCCCGTGGGGGAGAGGATGTACGCCCGCAGGTCCAGCTCGGCCAGCATCAGCTCGAGGAGGGCGTCGGCCCCTGCCCCGGCCTGCCGGTCGGCGGTGAACCGCCGGTGCCGGTCGACCAGCGCGGCGAGGTTCCCGACCCGCGCCCCGGCCCGGCTGCGCGCCACGTACTCGGTGACGGCCGTGAAGGGCACCTCCACGCCCACCGCGAGCAGCGGCAGCCCGTGCCGGTCGCAGGCCTCCACCAGATCGGCGGGCACGTGCCCGAACTTGGCCTCGCCCGCGCCCAGTGCGGCGCAGCCGGCTTCCACGAGGACGCGTACGAAGGCGTCGCACTGGCCGGCCCCGGCGTCCTTGCGGCGCCAGGCCAGCCCGGACAGCACCAGGTCCCCGGGGGACACGAAGCGCCCCGGGTCGGGCAGGTCGATGGTCACGGCGGCGAGCACGGGCCGGTCGAGGTGCCCGCCGCCGCCGAGCAGGCGCAGTTCGGGCAGCCCGGGGAGAGCTTCGGACGACAGCAGATCACGCAGCCTCATGGCTCCACCCTGCCATGCGCCGCAACCGGGCCGATCTGTTCGACATCCCACAGAACCGCAGGTCAGGACTTTACGTTGGGGTAATTCCACGGAAATCGGTTTGAGTCCGCTCGCCATGGTTCATGGGATCGGTGACTGTCGAACACCCGCCCCGGGGGCCGCACTTGCCCCACAGGTACGACGAATGAGAGCCCCCCACATGGACTTCCTTCGCCCCGCCAGCTGGGAGGAGGCGCTCGCCGCGAAGGCCGAGTACCCCACGGCCGTCCCGATCGCGGGCGGCACGGACGTGATGGTCGAGATCAACTTCGACCACCGCCGGCCCGAACAGCTCCTGGACCTCAACCGCATCGCCGCGCTGCGTGAGTGGGAGGTCGGCGGGGACGCGGTCCGGCTGGGCGCCTGCGTCCCGTACACGCGGATCATGGAGAGCCTGCGCGCGGAGCTTCCGGGACTCGCGCTCGCCTCGCACACGGTCGCGTCCCCGCAGATCCGCAACCGGGGCAGCGTCGGCGGCAACCTCGGCACCGCCTCGCCGGCCGGTGATGCGCACCCCGCGCTGCTCTCGGCGGGCGCCGCGGTCGAGGTGGAGTCCGTACGCGGATCCCGCCTGATCCCGATCGACGCGTTCTACACGGGCGTCAAGCGCAACGCGCTCGCCCCGGACGAGCTGATCCGGGCCGTCCACATCACGAAGGCGGACGGCCCCCAGCAGTACTCGAAGGTCGGCACCCGCAACGCGATGGTCATCGCCGTCTGCGCGTTCGGCCTCGCCCTGCACCCCGCGACCCGCACGGTCCGTACCGGCATCGGCTCCGCGGCCCCCACTCCGATCCGGGCGAAGACCGCCGAGGAGTTCTTGAACGCCGTGCTCGAAGAGGGCGGCTTCTGGGAGTCCGGCGAGGTCATCACCCCGTCGGTCGTCAAGCAGTTCGGCGACCTCGCCTCCGGGGCGACGAACCCGATCGACGACGTCCGCGGAACGGCGAAGTACCGCCGCCACGCGGTCGCCGTCATGGCCCGCCGCCAGCTCGTCTGGACGTGGGAGCAGTACTGCGGCTCGCGCGGCGGCCGCTCGCCCCGCGGGGGTGCGTGATCGGGCGCGTCGATCCCACCGTCAACAGCCGTCAAACGAAAGAGCCGGCCACAGCACTAGTGTTGTGACCGGAAAGGTTCACCGGGTCGCGGCGCCCGGCACGGCACCTCGCCGCGTTGTCGGACCACACCGGTACGTCCAGTACGAGGCGTGGTCCTCCGCCTTGCGATGCACCGCACCGGACACCGCGACCCGGCAAACCTTCCCGGCCACAGCACTAGACGCCCATAGGGGTGTGCAGTTCCACGACGAGCTCGACCTCGACGGGGGCGTCCAACGGCAGCACGGACACGCCGACGGCGCTGCGGGCGTGGATGCCGGCGTCGCCGAAGGCGGTGCCCAGCAGCTCGCTGGCGCCGTTGAGCACGCCCGGCTGGCCGGTGAAGTGGGGATCGCTGGCGATGAAGCCGACGACCTTGACCACGCGCTTGACGGCGGACAGGTCCCCGGAGACGGAGGCGACGGCGGCCAGCGCGTTCAGCGCGCACTGCCGCGCCAGCTCCTTGGCCTGCTCCGGGGTGACTTCGGCGCCGACCTTGCCGGTCAGCGGGAGGGAGCCGTCGACCATCGGGAGCTGGCCCGAGGTGTACACGTAGTGGCCGCTCTGGACGGCCGGGACGTAGACGGCGACCGGCGAGGGGGTCGGCGGGAGCTTCAGTCCGGCGGCGGCGAGGCGTTCTTCGGGGGTGCTGGGCATGACGGGGGTCCCTTCACGGAGCGGGCTCCGGACGGCGGATCGGGTCGCGGGTCGGGTCGTGGCTGGGGGGCGCGGATCAGGCCGCGGATCAGCTCGGGCGGGGGAAGAGGATGACCGGTTTGATCATGCCGGGCTCCCGGGCGACGAGCCGGGCGAAGGCCTCCTCGACACGGTGGAAGGGGAATTCGTGGGTCGTGATCACCGTCGGGTTCACGAGCCCCTCGCCGATCAGCCGCAGGGCCCGCGCGAACCGCGCGCCGCTGCTCTGCGGCGGCCGGCAGCGGGCGTAGGTGATCCGGCCGCCGCCGGAGAGCCCTTCGCGGGCCGCCCTCGCGGCGGCGGGCGAGGCCGTCGCCATGATCGCCCGGTCCGCGCCGGCGCCGCCGGTCAGCTCCAGGATCCGCTCGGCGGTGTCCTCGTAGGCCGGATCGATGACCACGTCCGCCCCGAACCGCAGGGCGAGGCGCTGCCGCTTCATCTCCGGCTCGACGGCGATGACGCGCGCACCGCGCAGCCGCCCGGCCGCGATGGTGGCGCCGAGCCCGACGGCGCCCTGCCCGAAGACCACGACGCTCCCGCCCGGGGGCGGTCCGGACTCCTCGGCGGCGGCGAAGCCGGTGGGCAGCGAGCCGGCCGCGTACAGGGCCTGGTGGTCGCTGATGCTGTCGGGGAGCGCCACGAGCCCGGCTCCGGCCGCCGGGGCGCGGAAGAACTCGGCGAGCCGCCCGTGGCCCTCGACCCCGACGCGCCGGCCGACGTAGGACGGGCAGACTCCGGGGCCGATGGCCTCGACGGTGCCGACGGCCTCGTGGCCGAGCCCGGTGGGCGCTCCGGCGGCGGTGTGCCCGTCCCAGGCGCAGATGAGCGCGGCCGAGGTGCGTACGAGGACTTCGCCCGCCCGGGGTTCGGGAACGGGCCGGTCCGCCACGGCGGGCGGCTCGCCGGTCCGGCGCAGCGCGAAGGCCTTCAAGGGGTCTCCCTACGGTGTGACACGGCTGGTCCACTCAACCATCGCCGCCCGGATCCGGTCGGGCAGGGGGCCGGAGGTCGCGAACCGGCGGGCCGAGCGACTCGACCTCGCGGCGCTCCCGGCAGGCCACCGCGGCGGCCTGCCGGGCACGAGGGCCGGTCCGGCCCGGGCCCTTCGGCCGGGCCCAAGGGCTGCGGGCGGGACGCCGGGCGGGACGCCGGGCGGGACGCCGGGCCGGACTCCGGGCCGGACGCCGGGCCCGACGCCGGGCGCGGGCGCCGGGTCACGGCCGGATGACCCGCACCTGGTAGCTGCCGTTGCGCAGTTCGCCCACGACCGAGACGCTGATGCCCGCCTTGTCGTCGGTGAAGGTCTCGCCCGGCCGGAACGGCGCGTCCGAGAGCTCCGCGTGCACATTGGGCCGCCGGGTGCACCCTCCGCTCGCATGGGAGCTGTCGGAGACGGTGACGGGCCCGCGGCCGGTGTCCACCTCGGAGTCCACCTTGTAGATGAGGACCCCGGGCTTGCAGATGGCCTCGTCGTTCCCGGCCCGGGTGCGCACCTCCACCGCGTACCCGGCGCTCTCCGACACCGGGATGAAGGCCAGCTTGGTGCCGCCCTCGACGGCGAGCGGGGACAGCACGTGGTCGCTGACGCCGGACTTTCCGGCGCAGCTGATCTGGGAGCCGTCGAGCCAGCCCAGCTTCCACTTGTGCCAGCCCAGCAGGTCGTTGTTGGCGCCCCAGTCCTCGCTCATGATGTCCCAGTGCCCGACCGTGCCCCCGCCGTCGGCGGTGTAGAGGTCGGGCAGGCCGAACACGTGCCCGTTCTCGTGGGGCAGGACGCGGTAGCCGGTCTCCCGGTAGGAGCCGGAGCCGTCGTCCTGGCGGCTGTAGACGAAGGACGTGTTGGCGAGCGGGACGCCGTCGGCCACGGGGGCCTCGGGGTTGCCGGAGAAGGTGACGGACAGGACCGTGTCGAGGGCGGAGGGCCCGGCGTTCGGCGTGACCAGGATGTTGATCAGGTCATACCGGGAGAAATCGACCTCGGCGTCGGCGGTTTTGACGATGTGTTCCACGAGCTGGCGGTAGCCGGGCTCGTACGGGGAGCCGCGCCCGATCCCGTACGCCGCGAAGGGCATCGGCATCCGCAGCCAGTTCCTTATGGGCGCCTCGGCGCGGTAGCTGAGCCGCCCGTAGGAGCTGGTGCGAAACCAGTCGGAGGTCTGCGGGAAGAACTCCGCCAGCCGGTCGGTCGCCGTGCCCTCGCCCTTGGCGTCGGGGAAGTCGATCATCAGGTTCAGCGCCCGGACCTCGCCGGTCGAGCGCGAGTACCCGGGAGGCGTCGGCAGCCCCTCGGACATCTGCACGCCCATGGCTCCGGAGATCCGGCAGGGCGCGAGCATCGATTCGGCGGAGGTCGCGGCCTTGGGGCCGGCCGCCGAATGGCCGCGGCTGGATATCCCCGCGCTCGCGGTCGCCGTGACGCCGAGGGCCAGCGCGGTGATGCCGATGTAGGCGCTGGTGCGGCGTGGCTTGCGTATCCGGTGGCGCGTCTGCGGCATGGAGATCGGCCTTCGGGTCCGCGGCAGCCGGCCGGGTCCGGACTGCGCTCTGTGCGATCACCCTCCGACGGCCCGGGCGTGCCCGCGCGCCGGGAGAGGCCAAACGGGACCGGAGGGGCTGCTGTGGTGTGACCCAGGTCACACGGGAGGGTGAAATAACCGGGGACCCCTTCCCCGTTTGAACGAGAGTCCCCACGAACCGGGGGCCTGCTCCCCGTTTCGACCGGACGGACCGAGCGGACGTACGCGTCACCGCGCCAGGGAGGCCCCGGAATGAAGCGCCCCACCGCCACCGCTCCGGCGGCCCTCCCCCTACCGGACCCGGAGGCGGCACTCGACCTCACGGCCCCGGCCGGGGTCTCGGCCGCGGGTTCGGTCAAGGCCCTCCCCCTTATACAACACTGACGCCGCCGACGCCCCGGGCAGGGCTGGAGCCCGCCCGCCCCTTCGACGAGGTTTCCGTGGCGGGCCGGGCCCCACCCCGCCCCCGTACCCCGGCGGCGGTGGTCGGCCGGGCAGTCGGCCACCCCCCGGAGGCGGTCCGGGCCGGCGGGCGGGAGCCGCCCGCGCGGATCGGAGGGTACGGGCGCCTGGAGATCGCGCCCGGGGCCGTCCGGGCCGCGGCGCCCGCGACGTCACCGGACGCGGACGGGTTGGTCGCGGGGGACGGGGCCGGGGAGCCGGGGGAGCCGGGAGCGGGCACCGTGTCCGCCAAGCCGTCGAAGTCCACCAACCCGCTGGCCTCTAGGACCGAGATGTGGTCCAGGACCGTGGCGTTGGCGTCCGTGGCGAGCTCTCGGACCATGGAGTTGCGGGTCTGCGCCCGCACTTGGGCGACGAGTGTGAACACCTTTCCGTGCGCCCGGCGCAGCAGCTGGATGAACAGCCGCTCGTACGTGGCTCCCCCGGCCCGGTCCAACTGGTCGAGCCAGGCCTGCTGCTGGGGGCTCGGCCGGTCGGGCAGCTCGACTCCGAGGGCCTGGCCCACCTCCAGGACCCGCCGGTCCAGTTCGGCGTGCCCCTCCACGAGGTGCTCCCCCGCCGTCCGCACGGACTGGCGGGTTCCCCGCTCCTGGGCCTGGCGGCCCGCGGGCAGCTCCCACAGCCCGGCGAGGCGGACCTTGCGGACGAAGTCGCGGTCCTGCGGGGTGAGCGGCCCGAAGCCGGTGCTCATGACCCCGGCTCCGTCGTCGTCCGCGGCCAGGGCGGGGGCCGGGGCGGCCGCCACGGCTCTCCCGCCGAAACTCCGCACCGGGATCAGCAGCGCGATCAGCGTGAGGGCGAGGGCGCCGATGACGATGCCCGTCCCCATCACGTGGCGCGAGGCGACCGACATTCCTGCGACGCTCGACCGGCGGATCGACAGCACTGTGCCTCCTTTGCTCCCGGCGCGGCCCGGGAGCGGCCGCGCGCCGCTCCACCGGACCCCCGGGTGCCAAGGGACGCTAATGCCCGACCGGACCCCCTTCCTGAAGCCCCATCACGACTGGACAAACATCCGGGCAACACCTCGGATGGCTGCTACGGTGCCGCACGCCCGACTGCCCGGTGACGGCTCCTCCCCTGGCTGACGGAGGGACAAAACCACCGGCGTGTCGGCCGATTGTCCGGAATTCCGGTCATTCGCGAGAACGAGGGCGACCCACACCACGGAGGGATTCGCCCGGGCCGCCGCGTGCCCCAGGGTGGAGCGACAACCGCCCTCCCGAAAGGAACGGCCCCCGTGCGCAAGAAACGACTGGCTTCCCTCGTGGCCGCCGCCGGGCTCCTCGCGAGCTCCGTGCCGCTGCTCGCGGCCGCCCAGGCCTCCGCCGCGCCCGCCGACGCCGAGTACCTGCGGCAAAAGCCCGCCTGGCACCGGTGCAGCGCCGACCAGCCCGCCTCGTACGAATGCGCCACCCTCAAGGTGCCGCTCGACTACCGGCGCCCCGAGGGCCGCACGATCGACCTCGCCATATCCCGGGTGCGCAGCACCAATCCGGCGAAGCGGCACGGGGTCCTGCTGATGAACCCGGGCGGGCCGGGCGGCAGCGGGCTCGACCTCCCGCTGAGCCTCGGGGAGGCGCTGCCGCGCGAGGTGGGCGAGCGGTACGACCTGATCGGCTTCGACCCGCGAGGGGTCGGCGCCAGCAGCCCGGTCAGCTGCGGACTGACCGACGCCGAGCAGAACTTCGACCGGGCGTACCGGCCCGAGACCTTCCCCTCCGACGTGGCGTGGGCCCGTACCGTCGCCGACAAGTGCCGGGAGAAGGCCGGCTCCGTGCTCCCGTACATCACCACCCGCAACACCGCGCGCGACATGGACACGATCCGCGCGGTGCTGGGCGAGCGGAAGATCTCCTACCTGGGGTACTCGTACGGGACCTACCTCGGCTCGGTGTACACGCAGTTGTTCCCGGACCGCACCGACCGGTTCGTGCTCGACAGCGGGGTCGACCCGGACTTGATCTGGCGCGACATGATCCGGGTGTGGGCGACGGAGGCCGAGCCGGCCTTCAAGCGGTGGACGCGGTGGGCGGCGGAGCGCGCGGACCAGTACCACCTCGGCGACAGCCCGGCAGCGGTGTCCAAGACCTTCTGGGACCTGGTGGCGCGCGCCGAGCGGGAGCCGATCGACTTCCAGGGGCAGAAGATCGGCGGCGACGACATCCGGGCGGCGCGCGCGCTGTTCTTCTACCCCGCGGAGGCCACACCGCTGGTGGCGGCGCTGAAGGAAGCCGCCGAGGGGAAGCCGGGCAGCGCGTCGGGCGCCCTCGGCCCGGACTTCGACATGAAGCGGGCGCTCTCCGGGAAGGCCGCGCCCGCCCGGCCGGCCGCCGGCAAGCCCGCCACGGCCGAGCCGGCCGCCGACAACGGCATCGCCGTCTTCTGGAGCGTGGTGTGCGGGGACACGGACTCCTGGCCGCGCGACCCCGAGCGCTACCGGCGCGACGCGGTCCGCGACAAGGCCGCGTACCCGCTCTACGGGGACTTCGCCTCGAACATCAAGCCGTGCGCCTTCTGGCAGCGGCCGCTCGAGCCGGCGACGCCGATGAAGAAGCGGGCCGCCGTGCTGACCGTGCAGAACGAGTGGGACTCACAGACCCCGCTGGTCAGCGGCCGGGGCCTGCACGAGGCGCTGAGGGGGTCGCGGATGGTGCTGGCGCTGGGCGGTGAGGGCCACGGTGTGTACCTGGCGGACCCCAACTCCTGCGCCACCGCGCCGGTCACCGCCTATCTGGTCACGGGCAAGCTGCCGGCCAAGGACGTGAACTGCCGGACGGTTCCCGGCACTTCACCCCTGCGGCCCGGACCCGACGCGGCGCCGCCGAAGCCGCTGCCGTTCCCGCCCTCGGGACCGAACCGGTTCTGATCCGGCTCTGATCCGGCTCTGATCCGGCTCTGATCCGGTTCCGAGCCGGTTCCGAACCGGACCTGCCTTCAGCTCGTGCGCGGGGACGCCTCCACCGCCGCCTTGATGCGGCGGCCGAAGCCGGGGGCGTCCTTGCGCGCCGCGCTCAGGGCCAGGCCGACCAGGAGTCTGCCGAACCCGTGGCCCGTGAGGGTGTTGAAGATGCGGACCCGGGTGCGGCCGCCGGGGAGCTCCTCCAGGTCGTAGCCGCCTTCCGCGGTGACCAGGTTCTTGCTCATCTCCGCCCACCGGATCTGCCGCGGCGCGTCGAGCACGGTGATGGCGAACTCGCGGCCCGTCTTCATCCCCGCGTCCTTCACGGTGCTGCGGAAGACCGTGCCGACGGCCGTCGGGCCGTCCGGTATCCGGGTGATCCGCTGGACTCGCGGACTGAACTCCGGGTCGTTGCGCCCGTCCGCGAGGTACGCGAAGACCTCTTCGGCGGGGCGGTCGATCTCGACGCTCGCCTCGAACTGTCCGGACATGACCGCTCCTCTGCGCTGTCGCGTCCCATGCTGCGCTGTCGTGTCCTATGCCCTGTCGCGCCGGGCGGAATCGTCCCCCGCCGTCAACGATCCCAGAGCCGCGCGCTGCGCGCGCGCCAGCAGCCCGGACAGCAGGACCTCCAGCGTCTCGCGCAGCGTGGCGCCGAAGTCGAGGCGCAGCACCGCGAGCGCGGGGTCGGCCTCGTAGGCGGCGAGCATGGCGGCCGAGGGATGGGCGTGGGCCCAGACGGCCCCGGTGACCATGACCGTCCCGGCGACGAAGCGGAAGGAGTCGGCCGTGCCCAGCTCCGGCAGGTGCGCGGCGACCCGCTCGGCCAGCGCGGTGGCGTTGGCGATGGCGGCCCGCTTGTACTGGGCGGCGACCTGCGGGGAGACGTTGCGCTCCAGGACGGCGGCCTGGGCGCTGATCAGGTCGCACAGGACGGGCCGTTCGACGAGCGCCCGCGCCAGGCACGCCGCGAGCCGGTCGGGCCGCTCGGCGGGCGGGGCGCTGTCGACGGCCTCGGCGAGCGCGCCGTCGAGGTGGGCGAGCAGTTCGCGGGTGGCGCCGTCGAGCAGTTCGAGCAGAACGTCCTCGCGGGACTCGAAGTAGCGCAGCACGTTGGACTTGGCCAGCCCGGCCCGCCTGGCGAGCTCGTTCAGGGTGACCTGAGCGACCGGCATTTCCGTGAGCATGGCGGCGGCGGCGTCGAGGATGGTCCGCCGGCGGGCGGCGCGCTGCTCCTCGCTGCGGGCGCGCTGGAAATTCGTGGGCGTGGTCACGACGACAGCTTACAGAGCGTAGAGACCCGCGGTCTGTTGTTATCAGACCGGCGGTCTGCTAGCTTCGGAGAGGGATGGCAGACCGCCGGTCTCTTATCGGGATCCGGGATCCACGAGCCTACGGATCCACCCGTCCGGCCCGTCGGCCCGTCCCCCACCCACTTCCGCCTTCGAGGAGCCCGCCATGTACGCCGTCCCCGACCAGTCCGGAAAGTTCGCCGTCGTGACCGGCTCCAACAGCGGTACGGGCAAGGAGGCCGCCCGCCGCCTCGCCGAGGCCGGAGCCCGCGTGGTGCTGGCCGTCCGTACGCCCGCCAAGGGCGACGGGGCCCGCGCCGAGATCCTGGCCCGCCACCCCGGCGCCCGGGTCGAGGTGCGCCGCGTCGACCTGGCCGACCTCGCCTCGGTCGAGGCCTTCGCCGACGGGATCCTCGCCGACGGCACCCCGCTCGACCTGCTCGTGAACAACGCCGGGGTGATGGCCCCGCCCACCCGGATGACCACGTCCGACGGCTTCGAGCTCCAGTTCGGCAGCAACTTCCTCGGCCCGCTCGCCCTGACCGTGCGGCTGCTGCCCGCCCTGCTCGCGGCCCCCGCCCCGCGCGTGGCCACGATGAGCAGCGGCACGGCGAACTTCGGCCGGATCGACTTCGCCGACCTGCAGTGGGAGCGGCGGCGCTACAGTCCCATGCGCTCGTACGCGCAGTCCAAACTGGCCGACCTGATGATGGCCCGGCACCTGGCCGTCCTCGCCGCCGAGCACGGCTGGCCGCTGCGCAGCACCGCCGCGCACCCCGGCTACACCAAGACCAACCTGCAGACCGCCGGAGCGAGCCTGCTCACCGGCCGGCCCTCGCTCGGGCACCGGATCGTCAGCGCGGTGGACCTCCTCCCGAAGCAGGAGGTCGGACCCGGCACGGAGCCGCTGCTCCACGCCGCCACCAGCCCGGACGCGGCGGCCGGCGGCTACTACGGCCCGGGCGGCCGGTTCGGGCTGGTCGGCCCCAGCGCCGAGGCCCGCATCACCCGCGGCGCCCTGGACCCCGCGGCCAATGCCCGGCTCTGGGCGCGGGCGGAGTCCCTCACCGGCGTCGGCCCGGCCACGGCCGTCGCGGCGGCACGCTGACGGAGACCGGCCCGGGCCCGCGGCCGCTCCTGAGACCGACACCGACACCGTCATCGCGGTCTCCGCCGCGCGCGGGGCCTACGGCCCGATGACCACCGTCCAGCAGCCCACCAGCTTCCCGCGGCCGGTGGTCGGCGCCGACGGGCTGGTCGACGTGCGGATCACCAAACTCGGCAAGCGGATGGCCTTCGCCGACATCACCATGACCCCCGAGGGCGCCTCGGAGCCGGCCGCGAAGGCCTCCACGGTGTCGGCCCCTCTCCCCTTTTCCCATCTGACCCTCCCCGGACACCACCGAGGCCTCACACACCGCCGCCCCCTCCCGGCTCCAGGTGGCCGGCCGGCTGCTGGCCCTGCTGCGCGACACGACCACCGAACCCCGCCCCGACACCCAGTTGGAGGCCCTGACCCTGGCCGTGGCCGCGGACCTGCCCGTACTCCTGTGGGGCGAGCCGGGCATCGGCAAGACCGCGGCCCTGACCCAGCTCGCCGCTTCCCTGGACCTGCCGTTGACCACGGTGATCGCCAGCGTGCACGAGCCGTCCGACTTCTCCGGCCTGCCCGTCATCGGGGACGACCCCGCCGAGCAGGGCGTCCCGATGGCACCGCCGGACTGGGCGGTGCGCCTCGTACGGGCCGGCCGGGGACTGCTGTTCCTGGACGAGCTGTCCACCGCGCCGCCGGCCGTCCAGGCCGCCCTGCTCCGCCTCGTACTGGAACGGCGGATCGGCGCCCTGCGGCTGCCGCCCGAGGTACGGATCGTCGCCGCCGCCAATCCGCGGTCCTCGGCGGCCGACGGCTGGGAGCTGAGCCCGCCCCTGGCCAACCGGTTCGTCCACCTCCAGTGGACCCACGACCCCGACGTGGTCGTACGCGGCCTCGGCGGGACCTGGCCCACGGCGACCCTGCCGCTGCTCGACCCTTCGAGGTTGCCGCAAGCCGTGGCCTTCGCCCGCCGCGCGGTGTGCGGGCTCCTCACCGCCCGCCCCGAGCTCGTCCACCGGCTCCCCACCGGCGAGGCCCGCCGGGGCGGCCCCTGGCCGTCGCCCCGCAGCTGGGAGATGACGCTGTCCCTGATCGCCTTCGCCACCGCGGCCGGCTCCTCCCGCGAGGTCCTCTCCCTCCTGGTCAGGGGCACCGTGGGCGACGGTCCGGGGTTGGAACTGCTGGCCGGCCTGGACCGGATGGACCTCCCGGACCCCGAGGTGCTGCTCGCCGACCCAGCGAGCGCCGTCCTGCCCGAGCGCGGGGACCTGCGCCAGGCCGTGCTCGACGGCGTGGTGGCGGCGGTCCGCAAACGCCCGGAGAAGTCCCGGTGGGAGGCGGCGTGGGCGATCCTGGCCCGGGCCATGGAGACCGGGGCCCCCGACCTGGTGGTCGTCCCCGCGACCACGCTCGCCGCGCTGCGCCGCGAGGACTGGGACGTCCCCGAGTCGATCGAGCGGCTCTCCGGAGCCGTGGCCCTGTCCCGGCGCGCCGACCGGGTGGCGGCCCGGTCCATGGCGGGCGCGGCGAACGGCGGCCGATGATGCCGGACGAGACGGGGACGCTGGACCGGACGGGGACACCGGACGGGACAGGGGCACCGGACGGGACGGGGACACCGGACGGGACAGGAACGCCGGACGGGACGGGTGCGCTGGACCTCGGCAAACTCTTCACCGCCCGCCTGCACGCCGTCCGGGTCCGGCCCTACCTGGCCACCGCACTCTTCGCCCTGCACGTCGTGGAGTCGCGGCGGGTGCCGACGATGGGCGTCGACCGGCACTGGCGGTGCTACGTCTCCCCCGCGTTCGTCGACCGCACCCCGGTGGAGGAACTGGCCGGGGTGTGGGTGCACGAGGTGTCCCACCTGCTGCGCGACCACCACGGGCGCAGCGACCGGGTCGCCCGGGCCCGCGGGCTGACCGGCCCGGGCGAACGGCTGCGGATGAACATCGCCGCGGACTTCGAGATCAACGACGACGTGTTCGGCGACGGGCTGGTCCGGCCCCCGGACGCCGTGGACCCGAGGCACGTGGGGCTGCCCGAGGGGGAGCTCATGGAGGACTACCTGCGCATGTTCGGATTCGGTCCGCACACCCAGCACCTGGCCTGGCTGGACTGCGGCAGCGGCGCCGACGGCCTGGACCGGGAGTGGGACCTGGGCCCGGACGGCGCGTACGGCCTCAGCGCGCAGGAACGGGACGCGGTCCGCTTCCGGGTGGCGCAGGGCATCAGGGGCCGGCCGGGCGACACCCCCAAGGGATGGCGGCGCTGGGCGGAGGAGGCCTTCCACCCGCCGCAGCCGTGGCGGGAGCTGCTGGGGGCGGCGGTGCGCTCGGCGACCTCGGGTTCGGGGGCGGGCGAGGACTACACGTACGGGCGGCCGTCGCGCCGCTCGGCCGGGCTGCCCGGCGTGGTCCTGCCGAGCCTCCGGCGCCGGCCGCCGCGCGTCAGCGTGATCATCGACACCTCCGCGTCGGTCAGCGACGCGGAGCTGGGCAGCGCCCTGCACGAGGTCGCCGCCATCTCCCGTGCCGTGGGCGGCCGCCGGGACCTGATCACCGTGGTGCCGTGCGACGCCGCCGCCCGGATCGCGCACCCGCTGGCCCGGGCCGAGGGGATCCCGCTCCTGGGCGGTGGTGGCACGGACCTGCGCGCGGGCTTCGCCAAGGCGCTGCGGAGCGGCCCGCGCCCCGACGTCATCGTGGTCCTGACCGACGGGCAGACCCCCTGGCCGGACAGCCGACCGCCGTGCCGCACGGTGGTGGGCCTCTTCCGGGGTTCCGAGTCCTGGGACGAGGACAATCCCGACTACGTCCCGGACTCTCCGCCCGCGTGGGCCCGGGTGGTCGACATCGGCTGACGCCGTGCCCTCAGATCACCACGACGGCGTCCGGGCCGCTGTCCGGCTCGAGGTGGATGACCACCGACTTGTAGGCGGGGGTGTTGCTGATGTCCCCGGTGTGGTCGAGGGGCACCAGGACGGTGGCCTCCGGCATGTAGGCGGCGGCGCAGCCGACCGCGGTCGGGTAGGAGACCACCTTGAAGTGGGCGGCCCGGCGCTCGCGGCCGTCGGGCCACTCGGACACCAGGTCGGTGTGGGCGCCCTCGGTCAGGCCGAGCGCGGCGATGTCCGCCGGGTTGACCAGGACGACGCGGCGTCCGTCGTGGACACCGCGGTAGCGGTCGTCGAGGCCGTAGACGGTGGTGTTGTACTGGTCGTGGCCGCGCAGGGTCTGCAGGAGCAGCCGGCCTTCGGGGAGGTCGAGGACCACCATGGCGTTGACCGTGAAGTTGGCCTTGCCGGTGCGGGTGGGGAAGCGGCGCTCGTCGCGGGGCGCGTGCGGCAGGGCGAATCCGCCGGGCACCCGGACCCGGGCGTTGAAGTCCTCGAAGCCGGGGACGACCCGCTCGATGCGGTCGCGCAGCCGGTCGTAGTCGCCCTCGAACTCCTCCCAGGGCACGTCGTCGGCGGGGCCGAGCGCGGCCCGGGCCATCGCGCAGACGATCGCGGTCTCCGAGCGCAGCGCCGGTCCGCCCGCCATGCGCCCGCGCGAGGCGTGCACCAGGCCCATCGAGCCCTCGACGGTCACGAACTGCGGCCCCGCCGCCGTGCGGTCCTCGTCCGAGCGCCCCAGGGTCGGCAGGATCAGGGCCCGGCGGCCGGTGACCAGGTGCGAGCGGTTGAGCTTGGTCGAGATCTGCACGGTCAGCGCGCAGCGGCGTACGGCTTCCTCGGTCACCGGGGTGTCGGGGGCCGCGGCGACGAAGTTGCCGCCCATGCCGACGAAGACCTTCACCTTGCCGTCGCGCATCGCCCTGACGGCGTTGACGGAGTCGTAGCCGTGGCGGCGCGGCGAGGTGAAGCCGAACTCCTTGCCGAGCGCCTCGTGGAAGGCCTCGGCGGGCCGCTCGTAGATGCCCATCGTGCGGTCGCCCTGCACGTTGGAGTGGCCGTGGACCGGGCAGACGCCGGCGCCGGGGCGGCCCACGTTGCCGCGCAGGAGCAGGAAGTTGACGACCTCGCGCAGGGTGGGCACGGAGTGCTTGTGCTGGGTAAGGCCGAGCGCCCAGCACACGATGACGCTCTTGGCTTCGAGCACCATCCGCGCGGCCTGTTCGATCTGCTCGCGGGGCAGGCCGGTGGCGGCGAGGACCTCGTCCCAGTCGGTGGTGCGGGCCTCCGCCTCCCAAGCCGCGTGGCCGAGGGTGTGCTCCGCGATGAAGGCCCGGTCGATGACGCCGGCCGCGGGGTCCGCGTCGTCGGCCTCCAGCAGGAGCAGGTTGAGCGCGCGGAACAGCGCGAGGTCGCCTCCCGCGCGGATCTGCAGGAACAGGTCGGTCAGTTGTGTGCCGGCGCCGACGACTCCGCGCGGGCGCTGCGGGTTCTTGAACCGTTCCAGGCCCGCCTCGGGGAGCGGGTTCACGCTGATGACCCGGCCGCCGTTGCCCTTGGTCTCCTCCAGGGCGGCCATCATCCGGGGGTGGTTGGTGCCCGGGTTCTGTCCGGCGACGATCACCAGGTCGGCCCGGTGGACGTCCTCCAGGGACACGCTCCCCTTGCCGACCCCGAGGGTTTCCACCAGCGCGTCCCCGGTGGCCTCGTGGCACATGTTGGCGCAGTCCGGGAGGTTGTTGGTGCCCAGCTTCCGGGCGAAGAGCTGGAGCGCGAAGGCCGGTTCGTTCGGGGTGCGCCCGGAGGTGTAGAAGACGGCCTCGTCGGGTGAGTCCAGGGCGGCGAACTCCTCGCCGATGATCTCGAAGGCCCGCTCCCAGTCGACGGGGACGTAGTGGTCGGCGCCCTCTTCGAGGAGCATCGGGTGCGTGAGCCGGCCCTGCTGTCCCAGCCAGTGGCCGGACATGCCGAGCAGCTCGGCCACGGGGTGCCGGGCGAAGAGCTCGGGCGCGACTCGCCGCCGGGTGGCCTCCTCGGCCACGGCCTTGGCCCCGTTCTCGCAGAATTCGGCCCGGTGGACCTTGCCCTCCTCGGGCCAGGCGCAGCCCGGGCAGTCGAAGCCGTCGGGCTGGTTGACCCGCAGGAGGGTGCGGGCACTGCGTACGACGCCCATCTGCCGCCGCGCCATCAGCATCGCGTTGATCACCGCGTGCACGCCGACCGCGTGGTGCTCGGGCGGGGTGATGCGGGGGTCGTCCTGGGCGGGATCGGTCCCTGGTGCGCGGCCGCCCCACGGCCTGCCCCACGACCCGCTCCACCGGCCCGCCCGACGACCCGCCCTCGCCGTTCAGCAGGCGCAGGAGATGCCCGAGCGCGGGGCGGTCAGGTCGTCGACCCGGCGCTGGTCGGGGCCCTGGGCGGTGTCGAAGGCGAAGCCCTCGCGGACCCAGTACTCGAAACCGCCGAGCATCTCCTTCACCTGGTAGCCGAGCCGGGCGAAGGCGAGTGCGGCGCGGGTGGCGCCGTTGCAGCCGGGGCCCCAGCAGTACGTGACCACGGTCGCGGCGGGGTCGATCAGGGACGGGGCCAGCTCGGCGATCCGGGCGGTCGGGATGTGCAGTGCGCCGGGGATGCGGCCCTGGTTCCAGCCCTCCTCGCTGCGGGAGTCGACCACGACGATGCCGGGGACGCCAGCGAGGAGGTCGGCGCGGACGTCGGACACGTCGGCCTCGAAGGCGAGCCGGGCGGCGTAGTGGGCGGCCGCCTCGGCCGGGGCTGCGGCGGGGACGGACAGGACGGCGCTGGCGGAGGCGGCGGAGGCGGTGGTCGTGTGCGCCCCACGCCGCACCCGGCGCAGCCGCCCGCGCCGCCTCGCGCCCGCAGGGGAAACCGCAGGTAAGGCGGGACTTGCTCGGTGTTCATCCCAGCAGGTCCCATTCTTCGGATTGGTTCCGGTACGCCATGGACCGTGGAACCCTTGAGGACTTCCGGCCGTCTGTGTCAGAGGGACCGGGGACACCGAACCGAGGACGGGCAGGCAGAGGAGAGCATGAGCCAAGACGCCCGAAGTCCAGCCCGCGCCCCGCGGGGGGGCGGCCCGGGGCCGCGCGGGCGGCGGCCGCCGCCCGCCGGGCGACGAGCTCGGCCCCGGCGGCTTCGGCGGCGGCCGTCGCCGTGGCGGCGGAGCCCGGGGGCGGGGGAGGGCCCTCGGCCGTGGCCGCCGCGGCGGGCGGACCCGCCAGGACGGAAGTCAGCGCGAGGACCAGTGTGGTGCGGCGCCCTCGGCTCGTCCCGCGCATGACGGACCCTCATCTCTTCGGATGGTCCGATGAGATCCGGCGAGCGGCCCCCTGTACAGGATCACCGGCCGGTGTCGCGCTCAATGCCCCCGTTGCCGCGGAATCGGCCCCCGCCTGCCGTACGCGAGCGCCGCCCGCACCTCGGGGTCGTCGACCGCGCGCGGCCCCCGCAGGGCCACCGCGGCGAGCGAGCCCCGGCCGCCCCGCTCCTGCTCCAGCTCCACGAGGAGCCGCCGGCCGGCGGGGGAGGCCCAGGAGGAGTGCGCGTGCCCCTCGACGCGGGCGATGGCCAGGCACCCCAGGGCCAGGATCAGCGGCAGCGAGAACCAGCACAGGACGATCGTGGTCGTGGTCCCGGGCGTCGGCACGCACAGCGCGGCCACCGTCATGGCCAGTACCAGTCCGGTGGCCCGGCGGACCGACCGGATCCCCTCGCCGATGTCCTGCCGGGTCCCGGCGCGCAGCGCGAGGCCCGCCTCGCCCAGCCGGTCCGCGAGGTCCCGTACGGCCGGATCCCGCTCCGCGACCGCCCGTACGGACACCACCGGCTCCTGGCCGTCCGGCCCGAACGCCCCGAGCACGGACCGCTCGTGCGGATCGCGCCCCACCGGGTCGAGCACGGTGGCCCAGCCGGTGTGCGCGAGCAGCAGCCGCCGCTGGCGCTGCATCGAGAGCAGCGTCAGCTCGGCCACCCGCCGCGGGCCGCCGGCCAGGTACGCGGCCTCGTACAGGCTGAGCTCGTCGTGACGCGGGCGCCCGTCGGCGGGCGGCCCGTCGGCGGGCTCCGCGGTTTCGCCGGCGGCTCTCAGGAGGCGGGTGCACGCGATCAGCACCCCTGCCCAGGCCAAGAGCAGGAACAGGACCCAGAACATGCCCGATTTCTACAAGATGTGGAAGCCCGGGCATAGGGCTCTGCCGAGGTGTGAGCAGCTCGTGACGGGTCCGTGATGGGAGGTCAGGAACTGCTGCTGCAACTGGAACCGGACGAACTGCTGCAACTCGAACCGCTGGAACTGCTGCCGGAACAGCTGGAACCGCCGCCGGAGGAGCCGCAGCTCGATCCCGACGAGCAGCCGCTGCCGCCCGAGGAGCCGCAGCTCGACCCCGATCCGCAGCCCGACCCGCCGGATCCTCCCGACCCGCCGCCGTCGGAGCCCGCGCACCAGACGACCGGAACCAGCTCGGCTCCGGACCCCCAAGCAGGCTCTGAGCTGCCGGTACGCGGACGGGACTGGGCCGCGGCCAGCCGGGTCCCGCGGGCCGCCGGCACCAGTTGCTCGCGCAGGTAGGGGTCGCGCAGGCCGCGCAGCCCGAACAACGAGGTCTGGACGTACGGGCTCTGGTCGGTCCGGTAGTGGGCGCGGATGTCGCGCAGGGCCGCCGCCCCCGCCCCGGTGATCCGCTGCCGGGCGCGCGAGGCGCCGACGGCGGCCGCGATGATTCCGGCCAGCAGAACGGGGAACACCTCGGCGATGAACGGCACGTGGAAGTCGCCGGAGCCCGCGTACAGGGCGAGGGCGACGAAGGTGAGCGGCAGCGACAGGATCAGCAGCACCCCGCACACGGACGCCTGGATCACCCCGTGGTGGTACTGCGCGCGCCGCCCGCCGGGCGCGGCGATCAGCCCGCGGGCGGCCAGCGCGTCGCCGGTCTCCTGGACGGCCGGGTCCCGCATGGCGGCGTACCGGATCTGGTAGAGCCAGCCGGACGCCGCGCCCCGGTGGGCCTGGAGCACGGCCCGTTCGGCGGGATCGGTCGCCCGCACCCCGGGCCGCAGCTGGACGATGCCCGGCCCGCCGACCACCATCCGGCCGTCGCAGAGCAGGGAGACGAGCGCGGCATCCACCACCGCGCCGGGGCCGCCCGCCATGAAGGCGGCCTCGGACAGGTCGTGCAGCCGGGGAGCGGGGCCGAAGGTGGAGGGCTGCGCGCGCCGCAGACCGCGCACCAGGAGGGCGGTGGAGGTGATGACGCCGATCCAGATGCCGAGGGCGAGGAGGTCGAAGAAGTTCATGCCGCTCTCCCCGCCAGCGCGCGGGCCCAGCGCACGATGCGGCGCGGCGGCCGCGCCCCGGCCCGGTCCTGCCACCAGAGCGTGAGCCGGCGCCGTGCCGCGGGATCGGCGGGCAGGTCCCGGATCAGCAGGTGCTCGGCGAAGTCCAGCGCGTCGCGCCGGTACCCGGAGGCCATCGGCCGGTGCCGGGCGTAGTCGAGGAAGGCCTTGCGGTACGGCTCCTGCCCGCCCAGGATCCCGGGCAGCTCGGGGGCCAGCCGGGCCACGACCCCGGCCCGCTTGGCCGCCAGCGCCCGGGCCTGGACCCGGACCCGCTGCCGGTCGAACCCCTCGGGCACGGGCGTGCCGGCCACCAGGGCCGACAGGAGCGCGGCCTGGCCGAGGCCGACCCGCGTCCGCGCCTTGTCCAGCGCCGTGCCGCCGGGTCCCGCGGGCCCGGCGGACGGGCGCGCCGGGACATCCGTGCCGGCAGCCGCCACGGCATCCGGCGCGGCGTCCGGTGCGGCAGCCGCCGTGGCACCCGCCACGGCATCCGGTGCGGTGTCCGGCAGGGGCCGGGACGGGGTCCCGGCACGGTCCAGGACCCCCCGGATCGCGGTGAGTTCCCCGGCCAGCTCCCCGTCCGGCGGGAAGTCGTCGTCCCGCTCCAGGAGCACCCCCGGCGGGTCCACCCGGGCGCGGAGCTGCGCCAGCACGTCCAGCACCACCTCCGGCACCGGGTGCGCGTGGGTGTCGTGCCACACCCCGCCCCGCTCCACGCCCCCGGCGACGTGCACGTACGCCAGCGCCTCCAGCGGGATCCCGTCCAGCACGGCGGCCGGGTCCTCCCCGCGGTTCACCCGGTTGGTGTGCAGGTTGGCCACGTCGATGAGCAGCCGCACGCCGGTCCGCTCGACGAGCTCCGTCAGGAACTGCCCCTCCGTGAGCTCCTCGCCGGGCCAGGCCAGCAGCGCGGCGATGTTCTCCAGCGCGAGCGGCACCGGCAGCGCGTCCTGTGCGATGCGCACGTTCTCGCAGAGCACGTCCAGCGCGTCCCGCGTCCGCGCCACGGGCAGCAGGTGCCCGGCCTCCAGCGCCGGCGCGGCCCCCAGCGCGGAGGTCCGTACGAAGGCGATGTGCTCGGTGACGATCGGCGCCCCCAGCGCCACCGCCCGCTCGGCGAGCGCGGCCAGCTTCGCCGGGTCCGGCCGGTCGGCGCCGCCGAGTCCGAGCGAGACCCCGTGGGGCACGACGCGGACCCCGCGGTCGAGCAGCCGCCGCAGCGGCTCCGGCAGGTGGCCGGGGCAGATGTTCTCGGCCACCACCTCGACCCAGTCCAGCCCCGGCAGGCCTTCCACCGCTTCCGCGATCTCCGGCCGCCATCCGATGCCCACCCCCAGGTGTGCCATGGGCTTCATGTCCCCTCGCCCCCGCTCGTCGGTCCGTGTGTCGATGTCATGGCCCCGTCGGAGTCGAGCCAACCGCCGAGGAGGACGTTCAGAGCAACATTTGAGGTTCCCGGCGGCGCTGGTGCTGTGACCGGAAAGGTCCACCGGGTCACGGCACTAGAGCCGTGCCCGCAGTGCGGGATGGTCCGCGACCACGGTGCAGGAACCCGGTGCGATCTCCGTGAACCCCGCGTCCCGCACCACCGGCAGGCCGCTCGCGGACAGCTCCGGCCAGCGCTCGCGCGGGGCCGTGCGCACGGCCAGCCGGAAGCCGGCGTCCCGCCAGGCGGCGCGCTCCGCGCCGGTCAGCTCCCACCAGGCCAGCTGCGCGCCGTGCCCGGCCTGGGCCATCGCCTTGCCGGCGGACATCTCCACGTCCGGGTTGAGCCACAGCACCGGCAGTCCGGGCTCCGCGGGGGCGGCCGGCTCCGGATCGTCCAGCTCGGTGCCCGACACCTGGAGCTTGGCGAGCTCCTTGGGCCAGCCGTCGAGCGGGACCGGCGGGAAGACCCGTACCTCCGAGGCTCCGCCCCGCACCGTGACGCCCGGCAGGGTGCCGGCCTTGCGCCACTCCGCCCCGCGCGCCCGGCGGACCACCTTGCGGATCCGCGCGTCCTGCCAGTCCCGCACGGCCTCGGCCCACTCGCCGCCGTCGGCCGACCGCTCGTCCGTGAGCAGTACCAGCACCGCGCGCGCCGCCGTCTCCAGGGCGTCCGTACGGGCCGGCGGCCCGGTCTTCTCGATCCGCACCACCAGCGGCAGCACGAACTGCGGGGCCTCGTCGCGGGCGATCCGCTCCTGCCGGAACGGGCTGTCCGCCCCGACGGCGGGTACCCCTGTGTGCGCTTGCGCGTCCTCGGTGCTCATCCGGCCGATTCTGCCAGCCCGCACCGACAGGGACGGCGGGGCAGGGGGCGGGCCGGTCCCGGCCGGGGCTGAGTACGCTCGTACCCGTGGACCCGATCGAGCAGGACGCCTCCTACTGCCCCGCCCCCGCGGCCCCCGCCGGGCGGGTGGCCGGGCCGCCGTACGCCGACTGCGTGCAGTGCGGCAAGCCCACCGAGTACGGGGTCGCGACCCCGGGCGTGGTGCTGTGCCCGGTGTGCGAGTGGCAGGAAGCGCAGCGCACGGCCTGCTCCGGCTGAACCCGCGGCGCGGCCGCCGCGGTTCCGTCGCTTCGCGCCGCTGCCCGCGCTACCGGGAACTTGGCCAGTGCTCTGCCCTTTAGGGAGGGGAGCGGAAGTCAATTCCCGATGAGCTCGGACACCTTGACGAACCGGTAGCCGCGCTTGCGCAGCTCCGGGACGATCTTCCGGATGGCCTCCTCGGTGACCGGGGCGGCGCTGCGCGTGCAGTGCATGACCACGACCGATCCGGGCTTCACCCCGGACAGCACCTGCTCGGCCACCGCGTCGGGATCCTTCGCGAAGGCGTCCCCGCTGACCACGTCCCACTGGACGGCCGTGACCTTGGCCGTGGAGATCGCCCGCAGCGCCTGGTCGTCGTAGCAGCCGCCGGGGAAGCGGAAGTACGGGACGGTGTTGACGGCCCCCGCCTTGCGGAAGGCCTCGAAGGCCCGGTCCACGTCGGCGCGGGCGGCGGCCTCGTCGAGGGTGGGGAGCCCGTAGCAGGGGGACTTGAAGGCGTGGTGGCTGTACGAGTGGTTCGCGATCTCGAAGTTCGGATCGGTGCCGATGGACTTCGCCTGGTCCGGGTACTGCTCGGCCCAGCGGCCCGTCATGAAGACCGTCGAGGGCACCTTGAGCGTGCGCAGCGTGGAGATCAGCTGCGGGTTGTCGAAGTGCTCCCCGTCCGCCGCGCGCGGCCCCTGGTCGGAGGTCATGTCGGCGTCGAAGGTCAGCGCCACGGTCTTGTCGGTCCGCTGCTTCGCCCGCTCGAAGACGGGGGTCAGGCCGTTCGGCCCGGGCGCCATCGTCGGCGCCTTCCCGGGGGCGCCCGCCTGCGGCGGGGCGGGCTGGGGCTGTTTCTTATACACATTTCCGAGCCCACGAGACGAGGGCACCGTCCGAGGAGACCCCGATGAACGCCCCGGCGAACAACCCGATGGACGACCTGCTCCAGCTGGTCCGGCAGCAGGTGGCCCTCATCAACCGGCTCACGGAGGCCCTCCCCGTACGGGACCCGGCCGCGCGGGCCGCCGACCCGGCGGCTGCCCCTCCCGCGCCCCTGGCCGCCGTACCGGACCTCCCCCTCGCCGCGGCCCCCACGGCCCCGCTGTCCCCCGCGCCTCCCGCCTGCGAGGAGCCGGTGCCGGCCGGGGACCTCGACGAGGTCACCGAGGCCGTGCTCGGGCACGTGGCCCGGATCAGCGCGTTCCCGGTGGACCGGCTGCGCGCCGACCAGCCGCTGATCGACGAGCTCGGCTTCGACTCGCTGATGCTGACCGATCTCTTCACCTCCCTCAAGCGGCAGTGGCCCCGGTGGAGGTTCGACGAGAGCGCCGCCGACCGGCCGACCGCCGGGAGGATCGCCGCGCTGATCGCGACCGGCTCCGCGGACGCCGCGGACGCGGCCGTCCCCGTACAACGAGACGGCCACGACGGGGCCGCGCACGCCGAGGACGCTCACGGCGACGGAGCCCCGCCCCAGGCGCCGGCCGCTCCCGCCGCCGCCCCGCTGCCCGAGGAGCACACGCGGATCGAGTGCTTCCCGGAGGTCGCCGCCCACGGCGAGCGCATCGCCACCTTCGACCGGACCGGGCTGCGCAACCCGTACTTCCTCGTCCACGAAGGCGGCATGACGGACACGACGGTGATCGACGGCCGGGAACTGCTCTCGTTCTCCGGCTACAACTACCTCGGCATGGCGACGCACCCCCAGGTGAACGAGGCCGCCAAGCGGGCCATCGACGCCTGCGGCACCTCGGCGTCCGCCAGCCGGCTGCTGTCCGGCAGCCGTCCGCTCCATCTGGAGCTCGAAGCCGAACTCGCCGACCTGCTCGGATGCGAGGCCGCGGTCACCCTGGCCAACGGCCACGCCACCAACGTCACCGTGATCGGGCACCTCGTCGGACCCGGGGACCTCGTCATCCACGACTCCCTCGCCCACGACAGCATCCTGCAGGGGTGCAAGCTCTCCGGCGCGACCCGGCGGCCGTTCCCCCACAACGACGCGGCCGCCCTCGACGCCGTCCTCGGACAGGTCCGCCACCAGTACCGGCGGGTGCTCGTCGTCATCGAGGGCGTGTACAGCATGGACGGCGACATCGCCGACCTGCCGGCCCTCATCGAGGTCAAGCACCGGCACGGCGCCCTGCTGATGATCGACGAGGCGCACAGCATCGGAACCATCGGCGCTACGGGGCGCGGCGTCGGCGAGCACTTCGGCATCGACCGCCCGGCCGTCGACCTGTGGTCGGGCACGCTCTCCAAGGCCCTGGCGAGCTGCGGCGGGTACGTCGCCGGGCGCCGCGAGGTCGTGGAGTACCTGCGCTACACCGTCCCGGGCTTCGTCTACAGCGCCGGCATGACCCCGGCCGACACCGCGGCGTCCCTGACCGCCCTGCGCCTGCTGCGTGCCGAACCGCAGCGCGTGGCACGGCTCGCGGAGAACGCCGCCCTGTTCGTCCGCCTCGCCCGCGCTGCGGGCGTCGACATCGGGGACAGCCACGACACGCCGGTCGTCCCGTGCATCGTGGGCGACTCCCTGAAGACCCTGCGGCTCGCGGAGGCCCTGTTCCAGCGGGGCATCAGCGTCAACCCGATCCTCTACCCGGCCGTACCCGAGGAGATGGCCCGGCTGCGCTTCTTCATCACCGCCGACCACACGCCCGAGCAGATCCGCGACGCCGTGGCCGCGCTGGAGCAAGAGCTCGGGCGCCTCGCTGCGGCCGACGCGGGCGACCCGGCCGACGCGGGCGAGGCCCCGGACCCGGCCGATGCCCCGGACCCGGCCGATGCCGCCCGCGCGGCCTGAGGCCCCCCGGTGGACACCGTGTTCCCGCCGATCGCCCCGGGCCGCATCCACCGGTGGGGCGGGGCCGCCCTCATCGTGGCCCGGCGCCCCGGCCTCCCGCCGGGACCGGTCCTGTCTGCGGCCGAACGGCGCGTCATCCGCGGGCTGCCCGCCTGGCGGCAGGCCGAGTGGGCGGCCGGCCGGCTGCTCGCCAAGCGCCTGGTCGCCGAGGTCCGCGCCGCCCCGGAGGACGAGGTGGAGATCCTCCCGCGCGACGACGGCAGCCCGCGCGTCCTCGTCGGCGGCAGCCCGGTGCCCGGCGCGCACCTCTCCATCAGCCACACCGCCGGCCACGTCGCCGCGGCCCTCGCGCCGGAACCGGTCGGAGTGGACCTGTGCGAGAGCGCCTCGGCGGCGGCCGTACGCCGCGCCGCCGACCACATCCTGTCCCCCGGGGAGCTCTCCCTCATCGGTACGGACCGGCCCGACGCCCTGGCCGGTGCCTGGTCGCTGAAGGAAGCCGCGGTGAAGGCCGACCGGAGCGGCGTCTTCGGCGCCGCCCCGCACCGCATCCCGATCCTCGGCCTGCGCCCGCCCCTCCTCGGCGGACGGCGCCGCGCGATGGTGTGGCGGGCGGGGGACGCGGTCCTGGCCCTCGTGCTCACGCCGCCCGGCCGCGCCGCCGGAGCCGCCTGACGCCCCTCCCCGGTCAGGCCCGCCCGGGGAGGCCCGTCACTGCGTTGGTGCTCCCTGCCCCGCCGGATCATGCTGGACAGTGGAACCCCCGGCCGCGCGGGTCCCATGGAGGCGCGCGGGGGACGAGCGAGGGCGAGATGAGCGCGATGGAGCGAATTCCCACCTCTCCTGGTGAGCGGCCGGAGGATACGGGCGCCTCCCCCGAACCGGCGTACACGGCCACGGCGACCGTCAACGAGCAGGGCATCGTCACCGAGTGGAGCGAAGGCGCCGGCCGCCTGCTCGGCTACCCGCCCGCCGAGGCCGTGGGACGGCCCGTCGCCGAGTTCCTCGCCGATGCCGATGCCGATGCCGGCGCAGCCGCCGGCGATCCGGCACGGCGGATCCCTGCCGACCGGGAGAGGTGGAGCGGCACCGTGGCACTTCGGCACCGGGACGGCCACCGACTGGAGCCGAGGCTGCTCGCGCACCGGTGGACGTCCACCAGCGGGACCACCAGGTGGTTCGTGGTGTCCGCCGTGCCGGGCGGACCCGGCACGCCCCTGGACGAACCGCTGAGGGAGTGGGCGTTCGCCCAGTCCACGAGCTTCCTGGCGATCTTCGACGAGGACCTGCGGCTGGTGCTGGCGAACGCCGGGATGAAGCGCGCACTGTCCCTCACCGAGGCCGAGATGCGCGGGCTCCGCCTGCCCGAGATCGCGCCGGACCCCGTGAGCGACGAGACCGAGCGCAAGATGCGCCTGGCCCTGGAGACGGGTGAGCCGCAGAACGTGGACGCCTTCATCCGCCCGGCGGACGCGGGCACGGGCACGGGCGCGGGCACTGAGGGCGGCTGGGTGACCTCGCTCTCCCCCTTGCGGGACCCGGACGGCAGGGTCCGCGCCGTGTGCCTGACCGCCCACGAGCGGACCGCGCCCCAGGCCGGCCGCCGCCAGGTCACGGCCCACGGCACCACCGCCACCGGCGCGGACGCCGCGCGCATCGGCACCACCCAGGACAACGCCCGTACGGCGCAGGAGCTGGCCGATGTCGCCGTCCCCCGGCTGGCCGACTTCGCGGTCGTCGACCTGCTGGAACCCCTCCCGCGCCGCGCCGACCCGGCCGCCGGCCCGGTGACGGGGCCGGTCACCGTGCGGCGTACCGCTGTGCGGTCGGTCCTCGACGCGACCCCGGAGTCCCGGGTCGCGATCGGCGGGACGACCGTCTACCCACCGCTGTCACCCGCCGTCGAATGCCTGGCCGCGGGCCGCGGCGCGGTGTACGAGACGACGGATCCGGCCATCGCCGCATGGGCCGCCCAGGACCCCGGCGCCGCCTGGATCGGCGAGTACGGGACCCGCTCGCTGATGGTGGTGCCGCTGTGCGCGGGCGGCATGACCCTCGGGCTGGCCGTCTTCAGCCGTCATCAGCGCCGGGAGCCCTTCCAGCCGAAGGACCTGTGGCTGGCCGAGGAGCTCGTGGCCAAGGCAGCCGTCAGCATCCGCAACGCACCCCGGCACGTACGGGAGCACACCAGCACGATGACGCTGCAGCGCAGCCTGCTCCCACACACGATGCCCGTGCAGACGGCCCTCGAGATCGCCACCCGCTACCTGCCCGCCGGGGGCGATGCCGGTGTGGGCGGGGACTGGTTCGACGTGATCCCGCTGTCCGGCGCGCGGGTGGCCCTGGTCGTGGGCGATGTGGTCGGCCACGGCATGCGCGCCACCGCGACCATGGGCCGGCTGCGCACCGCGGTGCGCACCCTGGCCGATGTCGACCTGCCGCCCGACGAGCTGCTCACCCACCTCGACGACCTCGTCATCCACCTGTCCGCCGACGAGACCGACCCCGGAGGAGCGGGGGACGCCGCCGGGGGCATCGGCACCACGTGCCTGTACGTGGTCTACGACCCGGTCACCCGGCACTGCACCGTGGCCCGGGCGGGCCACCCGCCGCCCGTGGTCGTCTCTCCGGAGGGCTCCGTGTACCTCCTCGACGTCCCGGCGGGGCCGCCGCTGGGCCTGGGGGGGCTGCCCTTCGAGACCATCGAGGTCGAGCTTCCCGAGTGGAGCATCCTGGCCCTGTACACCGACGGCCTGCTGCAGGCCCGCGACCACGACATCGACGAGGCCCTGGACAACATGTTCACGGCGCTCGCCCGCCCCGCCTCCACCCTGGACGCGGTCTGCGACCGCGTGCTGACGGCTCTGCTGACGCATCCACCCGATGACGACGTCGCCCTGCTCGTCGCCCGTACCCGGGCCCTGCACGCGGACAAGGTCGTCGTCTGGGACGTGCCGTCCGACCCCTCCGTGGTCGGGCAGGCCCGTCGGGACGCCACCGAGCAGCTGGCGGCCTGGGGGCTCGACGACGCCGCTTTCGTCACCGAGCTCGTGGTCAGCGAGCTGGTCACCAACGCCATCCGGTACGGCGAGCCGCCGATCCAGCTGCGGCTGATCCACGAGAACAGCACGCTGATCTGCGAGGTCTCGGACTCGAGCAACACCGCCCCGCACATGCGGCGCGCGCGGATCTTCGACGAGGGAGGGCGCGGCCTGCTGCTGGTCGCGCAGCTCTCGCAGCGCTGGGGCACCCGGCACACCCCCGTGGGCAAGACGATCTGGGCCGAGCAGTCCCTCGTCGGGTTCTGAGGAAGAGCACGGATCCGGCGCGATGGTTCCCGCGGCGCGCGGGCGGACGTCGCCTGTGACACGCCTGTGACAGTCGACGGACACCCCGATGAAGTCCCACCGACAGGCTCTTTAACACGGACATACATCCACATTCCTGGATTTGTCCCCTGCTTCCGAGGGCGTGAGCAGCGACGACCGAGCCGATGTGTCGGAGGAAACCCCATGAGCCTCACACTCGCCACGCCGCACGCCGAAGCCCCCGCCGCCGCCGTACTCGCCCCCCGCGAGCAGGAGGCACTGGGATACATCGCCGCAGGGTGCACCTACGTGCAGACGGCCCGCTCCATGGGACTCTCCAGGCACACGGTCGACGCCTACCTCCGCCGCATCCGGGCCAAGCTGGGCATCAACACCTCGGCGGAACTGGTCCGCATGGCCGTCACCCTGGGGCTGGCCTCTTATACCCATCTGCCCCGTCCGCCGGCCGCCCCGTGGGCCACGTCCAGGTCCCCGGCGCGCAGCGCGTGCGCGACCGCCGCCGCAGACCAGGGCGCGACGCTCCGTACCCACGCCGACGCGCCCTGGATCACCGCCACGCCCGGCACGCTCTGCCACGCCATGACCCTGCGGGCCTGCCAGGCCGCCGGGTTCACACCGAGGATCCGGCACCAGGTGGACGAGTTCGCGACCGTCCTCGCCCTGGTCGCGGCCGGCCAGGGGGTGGCCGTGGTGCCGCAGCTCGGGATCACCGGACACGCGGACCGGGCCGTCGTGCTCACCCGGCTCCTCATGGAGCGCCGCACCAAGGTGGCCTTCCGCAGCGGAGCCGGCGCCCACCCCGCCGTGGCCGCCTTCGCCGCGGCCCTGCGCGCGGCCGTACCACCGGAACTGGCCTAGTTCTGCGACCGGCACGCCGGGGCGTGGGGCAACTCCCGCACGCGGGAAAGCGCGTGTACGTTGGCCGGACCGGCGGATCCTGCGCGGGATCGGCCGAGCAGTCGACGAGACCGTGATCGAGATCGGGGTAGCAAGTGACGCATCGCGTACGAGGGGTCATCGCACGGAGCAAGGGCGCGCCGGTGGAGACCACGACGATCCTCGTGCCCGACCCGGGGCCCGGCGAGGTGCTCGTACGGGTCCAGGCCTGCGGGGTCTGCCACACCGACCTGCACTACCGCGAGGGCGGGATCAACGACGAGTTCCCCTTCCTGCTCGGCCACGAGGCGGCCGGGGTCGTCGAATCGGTCGGACCGGACGTCGCCTCCGTGGCCCCCGGTGACTTCGTCGTCCTCAACTGGCGTGCGGTGTGCGGCAATTGTCGGGCCTGCAAGCGCGGCCGCCCCTGGTACTGCTTCGCCACGCACAACGCCACCCAGTCCATGACCCTGGAGGACGGCACCCCGCTCTCCCCGGCGCTGGGCATCGGTGCCTTCGCCGAGAAGACCCTGGTCGCCGCCGGCCAGTGCACCAAGGTGGACCCGGCCGCCTCGCCGGCCGCCGCGGGACTGCTCGGCTGCGGGGTGATGGCCGGTCTCGGCGCGGCCCTGAACACCGGCAACGTCGGGCGCGGCGACTCCGTCGCCGTCATCGGCTGCGGGGGAGTGGGCAACGCCGCCGTGGCCGGGGCCCGGCTGGCCGGAGCCTCGCGGATCATCGCCGTGGACCTCGACGACCGGAAGCTCGAATGGGCGCGGGGCCTCGGCGCCACGCACACCGTCAACGGCGCGGCCGTGGACGTGGTCAAGGCCATCCAGGAGCTCACCGGCGGGAACGGCGCCGACGTGGTCATCGATGCCGTCGGCCGCCCCGAGACGTACCGCCAGGCGTTCTACGCGCGCGACCTGGCCGGCACGGTGGTCCTGGTCGGCGTCCCGACGCCGGAGATGCGCCTCGAACTCCCTCTGCTCGACGTCTTCGGGCGCGGCGGCGCCCTGAAGTCCTCCTGGTACGGGGACTGCCTGCCCGAGCGGGACTTCCCGCTGCTCGTCGACCTCTACCTCCAGGGGCGCCTCGACCTCGACGCGTTCGTCTCCGAACGGATCGCGCTCGACGGGGTCGAGGAGGCCTTCGCGCGGATGGAGCGGGGCGAGGTGCTCCGCTCGGTGGTCGAGTTCTGACCGAGCCCGGCGCCGGGACCCGGACCCGGCGCCAGGCGGCGGGGAGAGCCGAAGCAAGGGCCAGGATTCCCTGACGGTCCGTACTAGTGCTGTGACCGGAAAGGTTCACCGGACCACGGCGGTACGTCCAGTACGAGCCGCGGCCCTCCGCCCGGGGGCCCCTCCCAGCGGTAGCTGGGGGAGATGCACCGCACCGGACACCGCGACCCGGCAAACCTTTCCGGCCACAGCACTAGACTCGGCGGCACCGCCAATCCGCACCCCGGCCGCGACCCGGCCCGGGCAGAGGTACCCGAGGGGCCGTCCGTGACCGCCAGTGCCAGCTACCGCCAGCCCGGTGTCGTCCTCACCGACCACCGCTTCACCGTCCCGCTCGACCACGCCCGCCCCGACGGCGAGCGGATCGAGCTGTACGCGCGCGAGCTGGTCGCCGCCGGCAAGGACCCGGAATCCCTGCCCTGGCTGCTCTACCTGGAGGGCGGTCCCGGCTTCGGCGCGCGCCGGTTCATCGGCCGGCAGGCCTGGCTGGAGCGGGCCCTGTCCGAGTACCGGGTGCTGCTCCTGGACCAGCGCGGGACCGGCCGCTCCACCCCGGTCAACCGGCAGACCCTGCCGCTGCGCGGAACCCCGGAGCAGCAGGCCGAGTACCTCGTCCACTTCCGGGCCGACTCCATCGTGCGCGACGCCGAGACCATCCGGCCCCTCCTCACCGGCGGCAAGCCCTGGACGGTCCTCGGGCAGAGCTTCGGCGGGTTCTGCGTCACCCACTACCTCTGCGCCGCCCCCGAGGGGCTGACCGCGGCCCTCATCACCGGCGGGCTGCCGTCCCTCGACGCGACGGCGGCCGAGGTCTACGAAGCCGCGTACCCCCGCATGGAGCGCAAGAACCGCGCGCACTACGCCCGTTACCCCATGGACGTGGAGCGCGCCCGGCGGATCGCCGCCCACCTGAGCGAGCAGCCCGCGCGGCTCCCCGGCGGCTACCGGCTGACGGTCGAGGCCTTCCAGTCCCTCGGGATCCTCCTCGGCGGCTCGGACGGCAGCCACCAGCTGCACTACCTGCTGGAGGACGCCTTCGTCCCCACGCAGGCCGGGCCCGCTCTCTCCGACGCCTTCCTCGAGGCCGTCCACGCGCAGCTCTCCTTCGCCGGGCACCCGCTCTACGCCCTGGTCCACGAGGCGATCTACGCCCAGGACCCGGGCGCGCCCCTCGGCTGGGCCGCCGAGCGGGTGCGCGCGGACCACCCGCGCTTCGACGCCGCGAAGACCCTCGCGGGCGACGAGGCGATGTACTTCACCGGCGAGACCGTCCACCCCTGGCACTTCACCTGCGATCCGGCGCTCGCCCCGCTGCGCGAGACCGCCGAGCTGCTGGCCGCCCGTACCGGCTGGACGCCGCTGTACGACCGGGCGCGGCTCGCCGCGAACGAGGTGCCGGTGGCCGCCGCCGTCTACCACGACGACATGTACGTGGACACCGCCCACTCCCTGGCCACGGCCCGGGCGGTCCGGGGGCTGAAGACCTGGGTGACGGACGAGTTCGAACACGACGGCGTCCGGGCCGGCGGCCCCCGCGTCCTGGACCGGCTGCTGGCACTCGTGCGCGACGAGGTCTAGACGATCCCCTGACAGGCCGGATCCCGCGGTACGGCCGGCTCCACGAAGGCCCGGGTCAGGTGCGCGGTGGCCAGGAGGGCGCCGCGGCGCGCCGCCAGGGCCAGCAGCTCCTCCCGGGAGGCGCGGGCGGCGGCCCGGTCGCGCTCGTGGGAGTACGGGACGGCCGTATCGGCCAGCTGTACGGCGTGGACGAGCACGTCACCGGTGACCAGCACGTCCCGGACCCCGCCGCCCGCGCCGGACCCCTCCACCAGCACCGACTGGTGGCCCGGGGTGTGCCCGGGCGTCGGGAGCAGGGTCAGGCCGGGGGCGAGCCGGTGGACCCCGGACACCTCGTGCAGCTGCCCCGTGGCCCGCAGCGGTGCGACGACCCAGTCCCACACGGGATCCGCCCGGTCCAGGGCCGCGACCTCCGCGCCCTGTACGAGGTACCGCGCGGCCGGGAAGAACGGCAGGCCTGCCCGGTCCAGGGTCCAGCCCGTGTGGTCCTCGTGCAGATGCGTCAGGACCACCGCCTCCACGTCGCCCGGCGCGATCCCGGCCTCCTCGAGCGCGGCGGGCAGCCGGCCCGGGACCGGGGCCCAGCCGGCCGCGGGCCCGTGCGCCGGGCCGACCCCGGCGTCGACGAGCACCCAGCGGCCGTGCGGCCGGGCCACGGCGAAGCACCGGAAGTCCAGCAGCCAGGAGCCGTCGGGACCGGCGGCGCCGGGGTCCACGAGCGCGGCCGCCGCCCAGGCGGCGGCGCCCGCTCCGGGGAACGCCGTGCGGGCGGGCTCGAAGAACGCCCCGGAGGCGTCGAGCAGGGCCACTACCGGCCCTTGTCTGTCCATGCGCCTATTGTGCGAGACATGACTGAACAACTGGACGGGCCCGCGCCCTTGGAGCCCATGCCCACCGACTGGACGCGCGCGCTCGCCGTGGTGGCCCACCCCGACGACCTCGAGTACGGCTGCGCGGCGGCCATCGCGGACTGGACGGACGGCGGCCGGGAGGTCGTCTACCTGCTCGCCACGCGCGGCGAGGCGGGGATCGACGGAATCGCCCCCGCCGAGTGCGCCCCGCTGCGCGAAGCCGAACAGCGCGCGAGCGCGGCCGTCGTCGGAGTGTCCGCCGTGGAGTTCCTCGACCACCGCGACGGGGTGCTCGAGTACGGCCTCGACCTGCGCCGGGACATCGCGGCCGCCATCCGCCGGCACCGCCCCGAGCTGGTCGTCACCATGAACCACCGCGACACGTGGGGCGGGGCCGAGGGCGGCGGCTGGTGGAACACCCCGGACCACAAGGCGGTCGGCCGGGCCACCCTGGACGCTGCGGGGGACGCCGGCAACCGCTGGATCTTCCCCGAACTCCTCACGGAGCAGGGCCTGGAGCCGTGGAACGGGGTCCGCTGGGTCGCGGTGTCCGGAACCACGACGCCGACGCACGCGGCGGACGCCGGTCCGGGCATGGAGCGCTCGGTGAAGTCCCTGATGGAGCACAAGGCGTACATCGACGCGCTGACGGACGAGGACCCCGAGACGTACGTGCGCGGCTTCCTGACGGGCAACGCCCGGATGGCGGCGGCCCGGTTCGGCGGCCGCCCGGCGGTGGCGTTCGAGGTCTTCCCGCGTTGACGGGTGCGCCCTAGGGTGTCCGCGTGATCGACACCATCAGCACGGAGATCGCGGAGGGTGAGGAACGGATCCGGCTGCACGTGGCGGACGGGATCGCGGAACTCACCCTTTGCCGGCCGGACAAGCTCAACGGCTGGAGCTGGGAGTCCACGCGTCAGCTGGGCCTGCTGGCGGACCGGATCCGCTTCGACCCGGACGTGCGCGCGGTGCTGCTGCGGGCCGAGGGCCGGGCCTTCTGCGCGGGCATCGACGTGACCGCCCCCGGCGGGGCGATCACGGGGGAGTCGGCGGCGGGGCGCAACCGCAACTACTACGAGGGCATCCGCTGGGTCCACGAGCGCTTCGCGGTCCTGGCCCGCCTGCCGCAGCCGGTGGTGGCGGCGGTGCAGGGCTACTGCCTGGGATTCGGCTTCGAGCTGGCGCTGATGGCCGACATCCGGGTGGCGGCGCGGGACGCCGTCTTCGCGCTGCCCGAGGCCCAGTTGGGCGTCGCGGTGGACGCGGGCGGAGACCTGCGCATCGCCCGCGAGACGGGCGCGGGCTGGGCGAAGTACCTCGCCCTGACGGGCCGTCGCATCGACGCGGAGACGGCGCACCGGCTGAACCTGGTCCAAGAGGTCGTCCCGCCCGGGGAGCTGGAGGGCACCGCACGGGCCCTCGCTGCGGAGATCGCCGCGAACGCCCCGCTGGCCGTCCAGGGCATCAAACGCGCGATCGACTCCTACGCGGACGCCGCCCTCCCAGCGGCCCTGGACCGCGTCGCGATGACGGCGGCGCTCACCCTCACCTCGGAGGACGCGCGCGAGGGCTACAGCGCCAAGGCGGCGCGCCGGCCCCCGCGTTTCACGGGGGGCTGAAGGGGGCTGGAGGCGCTTGAGGCCCCCAGACGTCGCCGCACCCTCCCCCGGACGTCGCCGCCCCGCGCGGGTGAGAGACGCACGCCGACGGGGTATGTCTCCGCCACGGATTCGGTGGGCCGGTCGGCATGGGGGTGCCATGGACGCTGCGAGTCGCTCCGACGCAAGGCGGCACGGTCCGGAGATCGTCGGGGTGGGGGCGCTCAACGTCGACTACATCGCGAGCGTTTCGCGGCTGTCGGCGCACATGGCCGACCGGGTCTCCGAGTCCACCGCGCGCTTCGAGTGGAACACCGAGGGCCCCATCGACGAGATCGCGATCTCCAAGGCGATCGGCAGGCTCGGCGCCGCGTCGCTGGACGCCTCCCTGGGCGGCTCGGCGTGGCTGACCACCTTCACCCTCGCCCAGATGCGGCTGGGCCTGACCCTGGGCTACGTGGGAGTCGCCGGGCGGATCGAGACGCCCGGGCTGTCCTTCGTACGGCAGATGGACCTCTTCGGCATCGACCGGCGCTGGGTCGCCCGCAGGCCGCAACGGCTCGCCGGCGTCTGCCTGTCGTACCTGGAGGACGTCGAGAGGGTGATGCTCACCCATCCCGGTGCGAACTACCTCATGGCCGAGCACCTGACGCGCAACGGCGAGCAGATCGCCCACTACCTGGCGCAGGCCCGGATCGTCCACGTCACGTCGTTCCTGGACGAGCTGACCCCGCCGGTGCTGCTCGAAGTGCTCTGCCGGGCACGCCGGATCAATCCGGCCCTGCTGCTGAGCTTCGACCCGGGCTTCGCGTGGGCGGAGAACCGGAGCGGGGCGGTGGACGGCATCCTGGCCCTCAGCGACCTGCTGTTCGTCAACCACAGGGAGTTCAAGGCCTTGGGCGAGTACGCACTGGGGGAGTCGGACGAGGTCCTCTCCCAGCGGGTGCTGGCCAGGTGCGGCCCGAGCTGCACCGTGTTCGTCACCAAGCGGTACGACAGCGTGGAGGTCTTCCGGACCGCGCCGACGGGGGTGCTCGCCCAGCGGTTCCAACTGCGCCGACCGGTCCGGGAGGGCGCCATCGAGGACGCGACCGGGGCCGGCGACGTGTTCTCGGCGTCGGTCATCGCCGCGCTCGCCTCCACCCGGCTCCAAGCCGAGCTCGGATCCTTCCTCGGCCTGAGCCTCTCGCGCCTGCGGGCCGTCCAGGCGCACACCGGCACGTCCGCGCTGCCGGTGCTCGGCCGGGAGGGCTTCCTCCAGTCGACCGAAGCGCTCACGGCGCCCGGCACCCGCCCCGGGGCCGTCCTCGTGGCCCACGACGAGGACGCCCAGTGGGACGCCCTGCGGACGTTCCTGGAAGACGACTGCCGGCTGACGGTCCACACCCTCAACCACCCGCGCGGCCAGGACGCCCGCCACCCGCAGGTGATGCGCGAACAACTGGGCCGCTGCGCGTTCGCGATCTGCGTCCTGTCGGCCTCCCGGGTGATGGCCGCCGGTCAACGGCGCGCCAGCGAGAGCGCCGTTCACCAGGTGGGCGTCTTCCAGGGCTACTACGGTTTCGGCAAGGTCGCCATCCTGGCGGAGGAAGGATGCGAGGAGTTCTCCAACAACGCCGGCCTGATCCGCCTGGACTTCGCTCCCGGCCGCATCGGCGCAACCTTCGTGGAACTGGAACGCATGCTGGTCAGGGAACGGATCCTGGCCCGGGGAGGACATCCGCATGACCGCTGATCCGACGAACCGACCGCGGTCCGGCTTCGCCCTGGACGTCGTCGGGATCGGGGCGCTCAACCTCGACTACATCACCCATGTCGACAGGAACGCGAGCCCGGACCGCCGGCCGCTCACCACGCGGATCGCCGAACTGCTCGACGGCGAGGCACCCGTCCCCGAATGGGGTACGGAGACCGCGGTGGACGAGGCCACGGTCTTCGCGGCGCTCGAAGCGATCAACACGTCCACGCTGCAGACGTCCCTGGGCGGCTCCGCCTACAACGCGGTCAACGTGCTCGCCCAGCTCCAACTGGGCCTGAACCTGGGCTACGTCGGGGTCGCCGGCCGGGTACCCGGCCCCGGGCTGTCGGCGATCGACCAACTGCGCGGCCTCGGTGTGGACCACCCGTTCGTCTTCAGGGACGACGACCACCTCTGCGGCATCTGCTTCTCCCTGACGGAGGACGGCGACCGGACGCTCCTCACCCACGCCGGCGCCAACAGCGCCATGGCCGACCACCTGGCGCGCTCCTTCGACGAGGTCGTCGCGTACCTCGCCACCGCCCGGGTCGTCCACGTCACCTCGTTCCTCGACGACCGCACGCCCGCCGCCCTCCTCGCCACCCTGCGCGCGGTCAAGGAAGCCAGCCCCGCCACACTGATCAGCTTCGATCCCGGGCACGTCTGGTGCACCCTGCCGACCGAGGAGGTCCTCGGGATCTGCGGGCTGACCGCGTACCTCATGCTCAACCACCGCGAGTTCCACGAGCTCGGCAGGAGGAACGGCGGCGACACGGACGAGGACATCGCCGGGCACCTCCTCCAGGGCCTCGCGAACGACAGGAGCGTCATCGTCGTCAAGCGGCGCACCGGGATCCACGTCTGGCGCAGCGAGAACGGCAAGGCGGTGGAGGACTTCCACCCGCAGATCGTCCTGGCCGACGACCAGATCGAGGACGCCACCGGGGCGGGCGACGTGTTCGCCGCCGGCCTGCTCGCGGTCCTGACGAGCGACCGGCTGCAAGTGGAGCTCGGCTCCCTGCTCGGCATGACCCTGGCCCGGCACAAGCTGCGCTACGTCGGCAGTCACGGCCACGGCGGACTGGCCGCCGTCACCAAGGACTTCATCCGCTCCCACGACGCGGCCCGGCGCGCGGCGGCCCTTCCCGCGGGAGTCTTCATCGCCCACGGCCGCAGCCCCGAGTGGCTCGCCGTGAAGTCCTTCGTGGAGCGCCGGTTCGGCCTGCCGGTGTACTCGTTCGAGTCGGACTCCTGGGGGAGCAGGCCGGTCACCGAGGCGCTCACCGACTACCTGCAGCGCTGCAGTTTCGCGATCTGCGTGCTGACCGCGGAGGACGCGACGGGCGACGGCCAGCTCGTCGCGCGCCAGAACGTGATCCACGAGATCGGCCTGTTCCAGGGCCACTACGGGTTCGACCGGGTGATCGTCCTGGCCGAGGACGGATGCGAATCGGTCCCGCTCCCCGCCGAGCCGTACACGAGCACCTTCCCCAGGCACGCCATCGACCGCACGTTCTGGTACTTGGACCGGGCGCTTCAGAACCAGGGATTCTCCCACATCTGACCGGGGGCCGGCCTGCCCGTTCACCGCCCGCCGGCGCCGGAATTCAGGGCCGTGGCCGGTCGGCGAGGTGCAGGATCCGGCCGTCGGCGGTTCCGGCGAGCAGTCCTCCGCCGGGGGCCGCCGCCAGCGACAGCGCGACGGTCGCCGCGCCGTGGACCCGCAGCTGCGTACGCCACCGCACCGAGCCGTCGGAGGCGTCGAGTGCCAGCAGCGTGCCGTCGGCGCCGGCGACGTGAACCACTTCCCCGTCGGTGTCCAGAGCGGTCGCGGGCACCTCCGACCGGAACCGCCACCGCACGGCCCCGTCGGCCAGGGAGCGGCGCACGACGTAGGACCCGTCCTCGGGGAAGACGGTGCCCGCGTACACCAGGGATCCGCCGGTCTCGGCGGCCGGACCGCCGAAGTGGTGCTCCCCGGGCTCCGGGGAATGCGGGCAGATCCGGCGGAGCGTGCCGTCCGCGTCGACCGTCGCGATCCACTTGTCCGCATGCGGCTTGTGCGGGTCGGCGCCCACCAGAAGGTACGGCGCGCTCGCGTGGCGGACGGGAAAGGCGTGGTTGAGCGGGTCGAAACCGGTGACGGCCGGCCCCTGCGCAAGGCCGTCGGGGCCCAGGACCGTCAGCGGCCGGGTGCCCCGGTATCCCTCCAGGGCGCGCAGGAGCGTACGGCCGCCGCCGCTCAGCAGGGTCACCGCGTCCTCCACCGGCAGGTTCTCCAGGACGCGCCCGTCGTCGGCGGAGAGACGGGCGACCCGCGGGGCGGGACGTGCCGTGCGGTGGGGACGGCGCGGGCGTTCCGCGTTGGCCCACACCGATGCCGCGTCCGGGGCGAGGAGCAGCTCGCGGCCGCCCTCCTCGTCCTCGACGGCCCACTGCCGTTCGCCCGACGGCAGCCACGCCTCGGCCAGTACGCCGTCCAGTGCGGCCAGGACCCGGCCGTCCGGCAGGGCCTCGACGGCCCGCACCCGGGTGCGCGGGCTCCAGTCCCGGCCCGCGGAGCCCGCGAGGCCGAGGAGCAGCCAGGAGGCGTCCGCGCCGGGGTCCGCCCGGTCGAACTCCTCAGCCGGAGCCGCCAGTTCCACCGCGGAGACGCCTTGGTGCCCGACAGCGGACCAGTCGGCGCGCTCGATCACGGCCGGGTGCGCCCGTTCGTGCGCCAGCGGGTCCTCCCAGTCGTCCGCGGGCGCCACGGCCAGACTCAGCGCGGTCGCGCTCCGCCACTCCATCCGGACCACCTCGCGCGGGTGCTCCAGCGCGGACACGGTCTCGCCGGTGTCCAGGTGGACGAGCAGCAGCTCGCCGGTGAAATGGCAGCCGCCGTCGTACGAGCCGGTGCCGACCGCGAGGAGGGGCAGGACGGGATGGAAGGCGAGGCAGTTCACCCGGTGGCGGGACGGCACCAGATGTCGGCACCGCAGGCCGTCCCGCTCGTACACGCCGATCCGGTGCTCGGTCCACCGCCGCTCTCCGCTGCCGTGGCCGTTCCACCGGAGCCGTCCCACGTCGCCGCCCACCGCGACCAGCCCCGAGCGCTCGTCGGTGACGGCCGCGCCCGGCTCGCCCGCCTCGGCGAACGGACCGTCGCCGAAAACGCGCAGGACAGTGGGTACGGCAGTCATACAGGGACCCTCCGGAGACGGAGACGGAGACGGAGACGCACATGTGGGCTCGGACCAAGGCCCGATCTTCCCAGATCGAACATACCTGCTGGTCAGCGGTGTGTGTTGGGGTTTCTGCTGAGGGAATCCGGCGTCCTTGGTCGGGAAAGCGCATTGCGCGCGAGGGGGTGCCCACGGCTTGGATGGCCAAGATCAGGACGGCAGGGTCGGGTCGCTCCCCGGTGCCGAGACCGACGGGACGGAAGGAAGCGCATGACACCCATGCCGGACGGCTACACACCCTGGCCCGAGGAGTTCGTCGACCGCTACTGGGCGGCCGGGCACTGGCGCGGCACCACGCTGGACAGCCTGCTGCGCGGCTGGGCCCTGCGGTTCGGGCCGCGGACCGCGCTCGTGCACGGCGACAACCGGATCACGTACGCCACCCTGAACCGGCGGGCGGACCGCATGGCCGCCGGGTTCCGGCTGCGTGGCCTGCGGCGCGGGCAGCGGGTCGTCGTCCAGCTGCCGAACGTCCCCGAGTTCGTCACCACCGTCTTCGCGCTGATGCGCGCCGGCGTGGTCCCCGTGCTGTGCCCGGTCACGCACCGCGCGGCCGAGCTGTCGCACATCGTGCGGGTCAGCCAGGCCACCGGCTACGTCGGCCCCTCGACGTACCGGGGCTTCGACCACACGGCGATGGCCGCGGACATCGCGGCCGAAGGGCCCTTCCTGCGCAGGGTGTTCCCCCTGGAGGCGCCGGGCGCCGCGTCCCCGTACGGCGGTTTCACCACCGACCCGTCCGGCTGCCACTACTTCCCGCTGGCCTCCCTCGACTCCCCGCCCGAGCAGCCGCTCGTGCAGCGCGCCGACCAGGTGGCGTTCCTCCTGCTCGCGGACGGTGCCGCCTCCCTCGCCCCTCGTCCCCCGCCCGCCGCTCGTCGCCTCGTAGGCTGGCCGCATGCTCTCCCTCCCGGCACAGGACCCGCTCGCCGTCGCCGTCACGTCGGCGATCCGGGCCGGCGACCTCGACGGACTCGGGCGGCTGCTGGCCGCGCACCCCGGGCTCGCCGGGGCCCGGATCGTGCGGCACGGCGAGGCGGCGGGCGAGCGCAGCCTGCTGCACATCGCCGTGGACTGGCCCGGGCACCGCCCCCGGACCGCGGAGGTGATCCGTACCCTCGTCGCGGCCGGCGCCGACCCGGGGGCCCGGTTCGGCGGCTCGCACGAGGAGACCCCGCTGCACTGGGCCGCGAGCAACGACGACGTCCCCGCGCTCGACGCCCTCGTCGAGGCGGGCGCCGACATCGAAGCCCCGGGCGCGGTGCTCGGCGGCGGCACTCCGCTGGCCGACGCGACCGGCTTCGGCCAGTGGCGCGCGGCGCGCCGCCTCCTGGACCTTGGGGCCCGCCCCACCCTGTGGGACGCGGCCGCCCTCGGACTGCTCGGCCCTGTAAGGGAGTTCGTCGCCGCGGGGGCGGATCCCGAGGAGGTCACCGAAGCCCTCTGGGGCGCGTGCCACGGGGGCCGACTGTCCACGGCCCGATACCTGCTGTCTCGAGGAGCGGACATCAACTGGATCGGCCACGGCTCCCTTACCCCCCTCGACGCTGCCCTGACCGGCGAGGACATCGCGCTCATCGACTGGCTCCGCTCCTGCGGCGCCCGATCCCGCGACGAAATTCTCGGCCGTCGACCACCGAATTGATTGGATCTCAGGCGGACGCCATGGCATGGTTGGACCCACCGAAGGGGTGTAGCTCAGCTGGTCAGAGCGCTGGTCTCCAAAACCAGATGTCGCAGGTTCGACTCCTGCCACCCCTGCAACGCGAGAAGTCCTGTGGCCCGGGCTCGACGACCAAGTCGTCGAGCCCGGGCCACAGGCGTTTCCGGGGCTCGGTGTGCGGTCTTGTACGCGGCGGGGATTCCCGGTATATGACGGGAGTTGATCGCGCTCAGGCGTGACGGAGATCCGGGGGGAACAGTTGCTCGGCGGACCCATCCCTGTGCCAGGCCATCTCGATCTGCCGCCCGATCGCCGGCGCCTCCTGCGGCGCTGGCTGCGCCTGTGGCGCTCGCGGAAGGCCCTGAAGGGGGTCACCCAGTGGATAGTGGACTGGGGACTGCCCATGGCCGTGTGCCTGGTGCTCCTGTACGTCTTCGCGGCGCGGGCGGGCAGCCCCAGCAGCGTGTACCGGGTGTTCACCCTGATCGACGCCCCGAAGCACGTGCTCCTGTGGCTGGCCTCGCTGGTCGGCTGGCTCCTGGTCCCGGCCATCATCGGTGGGTTCGCCGGCCATGTCATCGCCGAACGCATAAGCCGCGTGAAGTCGATCTCCACCAACACCCTCTTCCAGCGGCGAACGCTGCGTCAGCGGGTCCGCCTCCCCGGCCTCATAGACGATCTGGGGCCGTACTTCCACGGAACCCACGCACGGCAGGACTTCGTCGACACCTGGGTCCGGGTGGCGCACCGCAACGACTGGGTGAAGGCCCAGGACCACTGGGAGGTCTTCGTCAGGGACACGATGTCGACCCAGCAGTACGCTCATCTCGACCGGCACGAGTGCCTGCGGCAGGCGCAGAACACGGGCAAACTGGCCCTGGGCTTCACCGCTCGCGCGGGCCTCTGCATCGTGTGCGAAAGGAGGCGGTGATCCGTGCGCTCCGAGGACGCGGTCGAGATCGTGCGGGCCTCGCTCGCGCTGGCCCTTCCCACGGCCACGGCGGAGGGCGTCGCCCGGGCCGCGGAGACCATCATCCGGTGGGGGGCCGAGGGCGTCGCCGAGCAGCTCAACGCCCCGCTGACGGCCCGGATGCTGCTGGACATCCTGGAGGTGGCCGGAGTGGTCCACCAGGACTTCGACCCCGCCGAACCGGAGCGGTTCGTTCACGGAGTCGAGACCGCGGCGGAGTACCGGACCTGGTCCCGCACGGAGGGCATGGGCGCCCTCGCCTTCCTGCCCAGGCCCCCGGACGATCCGACGACACCGCACAACCCCGACGGCTCGCGACGGCCCGCGCCGTAGGGCCGATTCGGGTGCGGGCGTCGGCCGGGGTCACCCGTCTGGCAGAATCGTCCGAGTTATCCAGGCGGTGCAGGACAGGAAACCGGTGCGAATCCGGTGCGGTCCCGCCACTGTGACCGGAGCCCCGCGGGCGCCGGGAGTCAGACACTGACGCACCGCCTCTTCGATTCGACCGTTCGACCAGGGGACGCGGATCCCCCGGAGAGGCCTCGCCGTGCCGTCGTACCCCCGCGCCCTGCTGCGCGCACTCGTACCCGTCCCGCTCCTGATCACCCTCGCCGCGTGCGGGGGACCACCCGGGGCGAAGGGGGCGGCCGAGGGGGCGGGCGCCGCGCCCGGGTACCCGTACACCGTCGCCAACTGCGGTGTCAGCAGCACCTATCAGGTGCCCCCGCGGCGGGCCGTGACCATGAACCAGCACGCCACCGAGCTGCTCCTCGCCCTCGGGCTGGAGGACAGGATGGCCGGGACCGCCTATCTCGACGACGCGGTGCTGCCCGCCTACCGGCCGGCCTACGACAAGATCAAGGTCCTGGCGAAGGAGTACCCCTCCAAGGAGGTTCTGCTCGGCGCCAACCCGGACTTCGTGTACGGGGGTTACTCCAGCGCCTTCGACAAGGCGCAGGGCCGCGACCGCGAGGGGCTCGCGAAATCCGGCATCGACTCCCGGCTCAGCGTGGAGTACTGCACGGACGGGCCCGTCGGCCTGAACCAGCTCAAGACCGAGATCACCGAGGTGGCGCGCACTTTCGGCGTGCCCGAGCGCGGCGACAGGCTCATCGCCGACGAGCAGCGCCGCATCGACGCCGTCACCGCGCGGGTGAAGGACAAGGCCAAGCCCGGCGTCTTCGTCTACGACTCGGGCGACGCCTCCGCCTTCACCTCGGGGGGCAACGGCATCGGCAGCGAGATCATCTCCCTGGCGGGCGGGACGAACGTGTTCGCCGACCTCCAGGACACCTTCGGCGATGTGTCGTGGGAGAAGGTCATCGAGCGGGCGCCCGAGGTCGTCCTCATCTACGACTACGGCGGCACCACCGTCGAAGCCAAGAAGCAGCGTCTGTTGAACGACCCGGCGCTGGCGCGGGTTCCCGCGGTCAAGAACCGGCGGTTCGTGGTGCTCCCGCTCTCCTCCGCCGTGCTCGGGGTGCGGGTCGCCGACGCCGTCGAGTCGCTGGGCTCCCAGCTCCACCCCGACCCCGACCCCGCGTGAGGGCGCACCGCACGCGCCGCACGCCCCGTACGATCCGCACGCCCCGTGCGATCCGGACCTCGGTGACCCTCGCCGTACTCGCCGCCGCGCTCGCCGTCTCCGCCGTGGCCGGGCTGGCCCTGGGGCCGGTGCGGATCCCCCCGGGCCAGGTGCTCGACGTCCTGCTCGCCGGACCGGCGCCGGGCACGGGCGGCGGTGCCTTCGGCGCCATCGTGTGGGACGTCCGGATGCCGCGCGTGCTCCTCGGCACCGTCGTCGGCGCCGGGCTCGCCGTCGCGGGAGCCGTGCTGCAGGCCCTCGTGCGCAACCCGCTCGCGGACCCGTTCCTGCTCGGGGCCTCCTCCGGGGCCTCGGCCGGCGCGGTCCTGGTGATCGTCTTCGGCGCGGGGATCCTCGGCTTCGCGGGCGGGGCCGCCGTGCCGCTCGCCGCCTTCGCCGGATCGATGGGCGCGCTCGTCGCCGTCTACGCGATGGCCCGGCGGGGCGGCGCCATGACCACCGGCCGGCTGATCCTCGCCGGAGTCGCCGTCCAGTACATCCTGTCCGCCCTGACCAGCCTGGTCCTGGTACTGGCCGCGCACCCCGACCAGATCCGCAGCGTGCTGTTCTGGACCCTCGGCGGTCTCGGCGGGGCCCGCTGGGGCGAGCTGGCCCTGCCCGCGGCCGCCCTGGTCCTCGGCACCGGCCTGCTCGTCGCCCTGGCCCGGCCGCTCGACCTGCTGCTCGCCGGCGAGGAGGGCGCGCACACGCTCGGCCTGGACACCGGGCGGTTCCGGGCCGCCGTCTTCGTCCTCACCTCGCTCGTCATCGGGGTGCTCGTGGCCTACAGCGGGGCGATCGGCTTCGTGGGGCTGATGGTTCCGCACGCCGCCCGCATGGCCGTCGGCGCCGGGCACAGGGCGCTGCTGCCCGTGGCCGCGGTGGGCGGGGCGGTGTTCCTGACCCTGGCCGACCTGGCCGCCCGTACCGTCGCCGCGCCGGAGGAGATCCCCGTCGGCGTGGTCACCGCGCTCGTCGGCGGGCCGTTCTTCCTGTGGATGCTGCGCCGCTCCACCCGTACCGAAGGGGTCGTGGGATGACGGTCGGACGGAAGGCGGGCCCGAAGACGGGGCCTGGGGCGGGGCCTGCGGCGGGGCCCGCGGAACTCGCCGTCGAAGCCGTCCGTTACGAGATCGACGGGCAGCCGCTGCTGCACGGAATCGACCTCACCGCCCGCCCCGGCGAGACGGTCGGCGTGGTCGGGCCCAACGGCAGCGGCAAGACGACGCTGCTGCGCTGCGTCTACGGCACCCTGCGCCCGACCGGCGGGCGCGTGCTGCTGGACGGCGCGGACACGGCATCGCTGGGCGTCAAGGACCGCGCCCGGCGGGTGGCGGTCGTTCCCCAGGACGCGGCCGGCGCCTTCGGCCTCACCGTGCGGGAAGTGGTGGCCATGGGGCGCAGCCCGCACAAGAGGTTCTGGGAGCAGGACGGTCCCGAGGACGCGCGCCGTGTCGGCGAGGCCCTGGAGACCGTGGGGGCGGCCGCCCTCGCGGGGCGGCGGTTCGACGAGCTCTCCGGCGGCGAGCGCCAGCGCGCCCTGGTGGCCCGCGCGCTCGTCCAGGACCCCGGCCTGCTCGCCCTCGACGAGCCGACCAACCACCTGGACATCCGCTACCAACTGGAGATCCTCGGGCTGGTCCGCGCCCTGCCGGCAACGGCCCTGCTGGTCCTGCACGACCTCAACCTCGCGGCGATGTACTGCGACCGCCTCTACGTCCTGGCGGACGGCCGGGTGGCCGCCTCGGGCACCCCGGCGCAGGTGCTGACGGAGGCCCTGCTGACCGAGGTCTACGGGGTCCGCACCCGGGTGGGCAGCCACCCGACGGCAGGGGTTCCGAACATCGTCTATGTTCCGGAGGATGGGGAACGAGCGGGGCACTGACGCGGCGGTCTGGGACGGGCTGCGGTTCGGGGAAGCGGCGGGGGAGCGGCTCCGCCGTTCCCGGCTGGAGGGCCTGAGCATGAACCGCTCCGCGCCCGACGGGATCCTGGTGGGGCTGATCGGCATCAGCGGCCGGCTGTCGTACCGGCCGGACCTGCCGCAGGCCGTGCTGGAGGCGGTGATCGCCCACCCGGACCCGAAGCTGCGCGCCGGGTTCGCCGAACACCGGGGCACCACGCTGGGCTTCTCCCGGACCGGCACCCGCACCTGTGTCGGGTTCACGGCCGACCAGTGGTCCCGGCTCGTGCTCGCGGAGCCGAACTCCCAGCGGATGTACTGGCTGGCGGTCGACGCGGTCGAGGTCGCCCGGGCGCGGCTGACGGAGGAGGCGTACGAAGCGCTGGCGGGCGCCGCCTCCGACGCGGTCAGGGCGGACGCCGCGAGCCTGCACGGCATGCCGGATCGGCTGCTCGGCGCACTGGCCCGCGATCCGGCCCCGTCCGTGCGCGCGGCGGCCTGCGGGGCGGGCTGGGCGGGGTTCGGCCACGAGGTCCGGGCCCGGCTGGCCGGCGACCCCGCCGAGGCGGTGCGGACGGCGGTCGCGCTGGCCCGGCACGAGGAGGTCCCGGTCACGGGCGAGCTCCTCGACGGCATGGCCGCGCGCCACGGCCTGGTGGAGACCCGACGGCTGGACCGGGACCTCGCCGCCCGGATCTGCGCGGACGGGGACCCCGCCGTGCGCCGCGGGCTCGCGGGGAACCCGTACCTGGAACCGGAACTGGTGGCCGTTCTCGCCGCGGATCCGGACCACGACGTACGTCACGCCGTGTCGGTGCGGCCCGAGCTGACGGAGGAGCGGCGGGCCGGCCTGCTCGCCGGCCTGGAGCTGAGCGGGATGCGGAGGTCCGTCCCGTGGGTGACGGCCCTGCACGAGGACCCCGAAGCGATGCGGCGGCTCGCCGCTTCGGTCCATCCGGTGCTGCGCGCCGGCGTGGCGACGGCCCGGCGGCTGCCGCCCGATGTCGCGGAGCGCCTCGCCCGGGACGAGGACCGGGTCGTGCGGCTCTTCCTCGCCGAGCACTGCGACGACGCGCCGGCGGCGATGCTGCTGGAGGTCTGGAACTGGTGGACCGGGAGCCTCTCCACGCCCAACCGCCCCTACGGCCACCCGAACTTCCCCGGTCGGGACCTGCTCCGCCACGCCGACGACCCGAACCGGCGGCTGCGCCAGCTCGCGCTGGACGACCCGGACTCGACGCCGGAGCTGGTGGAACGCTTCAGCCGGGACGGGGACGAGGAGGTCCGGGGCCGGTCGGCGACCGACCCCAGGCTGTCCGCGGAGTCGGTGCTGCGGCTGCTCGACGACCCGGACGGGTCCGTCCGCACGCTCGCCGCCCGGCATCCGCGGCTGCCGGGGCCCGCGCTGGCCGGGCTGCTCGGAGCCGAGGAGACGGCGGAGGCGGCGGCGCGGAACCCGGCGCTGCCCGAGGCGGTCATGTGGCGCATGCTGGACTGAGCCGCGGGGCCGCCGGGCTGCCGGGCCCGTTGTGCGGTGGCCCGGCAGCTCCGGTTGCTCCTCGGTCCTTATTCCTTGAAGCCGCCGTACGGGCGGGTGATCAGTTCCATGCCGTGGCCCGACGGGTCCTGGAAGTACACGCCGCGGCCGCCGTCGTTGTGGTTGATCTCGCCGGGGCGCAGACCGTGCGGGTCGGCGAAGTAGGTGAGTTTCGCCCGCTTGATCTTCTCGAAGGCCTCGTCGAACTCGGCCTCGGAGACGAGGAACGCGTAGTGCTGCGCCGTGATGGACTCGGCCGGGATGGTCGCGAAGTCCAGGGTGACGCCGTTGGCGATCTCGACGGGAATGAAGGGGCCCCAGGGGGCTCCGACCTCCAGGTCGAGGAAGTACGCCAGGAACTCGGCCGACTCCCGGTGGTCGTGGGAGTGGATGATCGTGTGGTTCAGCTGAACAGCCATGGGTGAATGCCTCCGAAAGGCATGTCTCGGCACCTCCATGTCTCACCCGGCCGGTGACCGACACGCGATGCCGCGACATGATCCTAAACATCCCTTACGGGTCTGGTCCAGCCCCTTTCGGTGGACCGGGCGGGCTTCACGAGCCGGAACCCCCGTACACCGCCTTCACGTTGTCCTGCGCCGGATGCGTCCGTCCGGCCGGGCCGGCGGCGAAGGCGCGGAGCAGGTTCTCCGTCACGCGCCTGGTCAGGGCGCCCGAGCGCGCGTCGAGGCCGTGGTTGCCGCCGCCGCGGCCGTCACCCGTCGCGTCGAGGGCCTCCACCCAGCGCATGGTCCCGGTCGCGAAGACGGCGGCGCCGCTCGCCGCCGTGTAGTACGCCGTGTCCTGGTGGCTGGGACGGCCGTCGCAGACCACGGGGGAGTGGGCCAGTATCTCGAGGGGACGCGGAGTCGTGAAACCGGTGTTGACCTTGTCGTACTCCACCCCCACCAGATGCGGGAAGCTGTCGCCGGCCTTCGCCCCGGTCCCCTCGAAGAGCCAGTGCCCCGGATTGGTCACGACGTACGGGGCGTCCACCGGGTAGCCGTCGTAGATCACGCCGAGCAGGGAGCTCTCCGGGTCGGCGGCCGGCGGGGAGCGGAAGTCGACGGTCGCCGGGTGGCCGCGTTTGAATCCGGGGTCCTGGTCGTAGGAGGACTTGTAGCAGACCACGGTGCGGTCCGGTCCGAGGTCGGAGGCCTCCAGCCGGATCCGGCGGTAGCAGCAGTTCGCGCCGAGGATCGCGATGTTGGTCCCGGCGTCGCGGGCGGTCGTGAAGTGCGCGCGCTGCTCCGGGGACCAGTACTCGTCGTGCCCCAGGGAGAGCACCGCCGAGGCCCCCTCCAGCAGCCGCTTCTCGCGGGCCACGTCGGTGGTCGTGGTGTACGCCAGGGGTATGCCGAGCTGCTCGGCGAGCGCGAGCAGCGGCGCCTCGTACACGAGGAACAGGCCCGCGCCGTCGTCGTACTCGTAGGGGCGGCCGAAGGTCACGGAGAGCGAGCGCGCGGCGTATCCGCCGCTGGGGCCGTCGTAGCTGCCGTAGCCGCCCCACCGGTTGTACGCCTGCCAGGTCGCCACCGCGTTGACGACGACGGTCCGCCCGGTCGTGGCGGCGGACCGCACGGTGACGGGCACGAACCGCTGGCCCTCGCCGCCCTGCGCGTCGAGCCGCAGCAGGTAGCAGCCCTCGGGCCAGTCCTTGGTCTCGACGGTGGTGCTGCGGGCCCATCGGGTGCGGACCATCCGGGTCGCGGTGTCCACCGTGTGGTCGGGCTGCCGTACGCCGGGCAGGGCCTCGGAGCGCCAGACCAGACGGGCGCGGGCACCGCCGTACCAGCCCATCCGGTAGGCGGAGACGGTGAACCGGGGCGCGGTGGTGGAGACGTGCAGGCCGAAGGACTCGCCGGGCAGGACGCTGACCTTGTCGGCGAAGCCCTCGATGGCCCGCGCCGGACCGGCCTTGGCCACCTGCCAGTCGGCGTTGCCCGGCCGGGCGTTCTCGGCCTTGACGTCGAAGCCGTGCGGCCCGTCCTTGTCCGGCGAGCCGGACGGCTCGGGGCTTTCGCCGGGCCCCGCCCCGTCCGCTCCGTCCGTTCCGTCGGCGGCCCCGCCCGCGCAGCCGGCCACGGCCCCCAGCCCGGCGGCGGTGGCCGCCGCCCCCGTCGCCAGGGCGAGGAACCGCCGCCTGCCCGCGCCTTCGCCGTCCACGGCCATGTGCTCCTGATCCATGGAGGTCACGTTATGTCACCCCGTGGCCCCAGTTTTTTCCGCCCCGCGGGCCGTCCCCGCCTGGATCAGCCGGATCAGCCCGGATCAGCCGGATCAGCCCGGATCAGCCCGGGTCATCCCGGGACGCCACCGCCGCGGAGCGGTGCCGGAGGTCACCCCAGTCGCACCACCACCTCCTGGCCGGCCCCCTCCAGGGCGGTGAGACTGCCGAAGCCGAGCTGCAGCCGCGTCCCCGTGGCCGCCGAGACCACGCTGCCCGGCTGCGAGAGGACTTGGGCGACGGGCCGGTTCCACACCAGGGTCAGTGCCGTCAGCGTGCGCGTCGGATCCGATACGCACACCACCGCCGTGCCGTCTCCGCGCTCGCGCACCGTCACCGAACACGGTGCGCTCGCCTGCACCGCGCCGACCGTCGCGGCCTGCCAGAAGTTGATCCCGGTGAACCCGAGCGAGCCGACCGACACCCCCTGGGCGGTGACGGTGTTGGCGAGCACTGTCAGCCATCCCGTCGCGGCGGCCCGTGCCGAGGTCTGGGCGGCCGTGGCGCCCGGCATCAGCTGGTAGACGTAGCCGCCGCCGACCGGATCCGTGCCGTGGTCGTACCAGAGGGTCAGATAGCGCCGGGTCAGCGCCGTGCCGGACGCACTGCGGTTGATGTCGCTCCACTTGCCGGTGCGGGCCTCCCGCAGCGCCCTGAAGGTCCCCGAACCCGACATCACATACCCGCCGAAGCCCGCCAGGTGGGCCCAGCCGGGCCCGGGAAAGGAGCCGGTCCAGCCCAGGGTGGCCGGCTGGACCGTGCCGCCGACGGTCAGCGCATGGGTGCCGCTCGCGCCCAGGTTCCGGTTGTCGATGACCGAGTCGACCGCCGTGCCGTCGGTGGCGGTGATCCCCGCGCCCAGGCAGACGACCGTGTCGTCGAGGAAGAACCAGGACTTGCGCGCCGTGAGCGTGCTCCCCAGCCCCTTCAGGTGCTGGCCCACCGACGCGAACTCCCCGTCGGTCGTGCCGCCCACCCACGTGGCGTCCGGCCGAGAAGCCCCCCAGGCGCCGCCCGCGCCGTCGGCCAGCGCTTTGCGCGACACGGTGGTGCCCGGCAGTCTGTAGGGGTTCACCGTGGGCCAGAACGCATCCGAGTACTGGCCGTTGCCGTAGGTGGAGCCCCACCAGGAGAGCATGCCGCTGCCGGTGTGCCAGCCGCGCAGGTTCTCGCCGTTGCCCGTCTCGTAGTGGGCGATCCGCTTCGAGGCCATCGACAGCGAAGCCGCCCAGGCCGGCCGCCGGTGCGTGGCCCGGTCCATGGAGGAGAACAGCCGGTGCCCCACCGGCTCGGCCACGGCCGTGACCGAGGCGTCCGCCGAGACCTCGGCGAGCCGGGCCAGGGCGGACAGCGACTGGGTGGTGTCCGCGAGCGGGGCGCTGTAGTAGTCCCGGGCGGTCCACCCCTTCACCAGCCCCCGCCAGCGGGCCCGCTCCGCGCTGCCGGCGCCCTCGCCGAGCAGCAGGATCGCGGCGAGTATGGCGTGCCCGCGGGTGTGGTCGTCCATCTGCACCTGGAGCGGGTCGGCCACTTGGACGCCCCGGCTCGGAGCCCGCCCCGAGACCGCGTCCATGACCAGCCCGTTGAACAGGAACGGCGCCCACGCGTGCTCCACCGCGTCGAAGACGGTCCGCGCCCCGGGATCCGTGACCTCCCAGGCGGTCCCCTTCAACAGACCGAACAGCATGCCCAGTCCGCCGAGCATGACCGACCCGTACGAGCCGGTGTAGGCGACCCAGGAATGCTGGATGAAGGAACCGTCCCGGTAGAGCCCGTCGCCGGTGGTGACGTACGGGAAGACCGGCGAGAGCGCGTCCCGGGCCAGGGCGATCTTCGCGTCGTCCCCGCCGACGACCCCGCGCAGTGCGAGCACCCGGCACAGGTCCACCCGGTTCGCCCCGGTGCTGGTCCCGGTGTACGAGCCGACGGTGGAGTCCGGCACGAAGTGGTCCACGGCGGCGCAGTAGTCGGCGATGCGGGCGGCCGTCAGTCGGCCGTACAACAGGACACAGATGTCGAGCAGCGCCTGGGGTGCGCCGATCTGCCAGCACCACCAGTTTCCGTACCGTGCCCGGGAGGCGTTGTAGACCTGCGCGTGCATGTGGTCCAGCCCGGTCAGCAGGGCTGTGAGCAGCCCGGCGTCCCCGGTGAGCCCGGTGCCGGGCCGGACGTAGGCCTCCGCCATGCCCCGCAGCCGGTAGTAGCTCTGGGCCATCCACTCGGGGTCGGTGGTGAAGACCTGGTCGGGCCAGAGCGAACCGGTGGCCGGGGCCATCGAGGACCGCCACTGGCCGGCCTGCGCGCCCAGCTTCGCCAGCCGGGTACGGAACGGCTCCGCCGTGGCGGAGAACTCGGTACCCAGGACGAGGCCCTGCCACACCGCGCGCATGGCCGCGTGAACCGAGGTCACCGGCCCCGCGCTCGCGGGGAAGGAAGGTGTGCCGAGCAGCACCACACCCCCACCCACCGCCGCGAGGAAGGCGCGGCGGTTCCACACTTCTGTCATCGCAGTCTCCTTTGACTGGAACGCTTCCGGTCCCCGTGGTCCCTGCTCCCCCTGGCTCCGCCCCCTCCTTCTCGCGCCAAGCGAGGTCTAGACGGAGGAGAGGGTCGGCAGGGTCAGAGTGTTAGAAGAGAGGGGGGGGTGGAGGGGGCGCGCAGCGTCATATGTGATCACCTGTGGGTTTCGTGGCGCGCCGAACGGGCGCGCGGCAGGGCGGAGTCGCCGGGAAGCCGGCGCTGCCGGGTCAGCGTGAGTGGGTGGTGCGCGGGCGCGAGCGGTGGTTGCGGGGACGGGCCTCGCCCGCATGGATGCGGCCCGGTCCGGGGCCGACCAGGCCCGCCCGGAACAGCCCGTGGGTGATCGCCCGGAGCGCGGCGGTCTCCAGCTCGTCCCGGAGCGGACCGTCGCGCAGCAGCGCCCCGGGGCCCAACAGCCCTTCCACGACGTCCAGCGCACCGGCGGCGTCGCCGTGGTCCAGGCGTTCACGGACCTCGGTGAGGCCGTCGGGGCGGCGGTGCGTCTCGTCGATCACCCGCAGGCAGGGCAGCGGTGCGCCGGTCAGCGCGGCCAGCAGCCCCTCCCGCCGGATCTCGTCCGGGCCGTGGTCCAGCGGGACGAGCACCCCGTCGACCTGCCCGATCCGGTGCAGGGCTCCCCGGCACTCCACGAGGCGCGGCCGTCCGGCCCGTTCCCCGCCCGCGGTCGCCCCGGCCGGCGCGAGGTCCGCTACGAGCTCCGGTACGAGCGCGGAGGCGACCAGCGGGTGCAGCCGGTCGGCCCCGATCAGACCGGCACGGATGAGCTCCAGGTCGGGCGGGACCCAGGTCGCCGCGTCGGGCAGGACCGGCAGGGCGGGGACGCCGCGGGTCCCCGAGGGCGCGGCGATCCTCCAGACGGGCGGGCCGTCGCCGCGACCGTCCGCGGAGAGCACCAGGTCCAGCCGGTGGCGGGACCCGACCCGTACGGTGACGGTCCCGGTGGTCCGCCCCTCGGCGCGCAGCAGGATGCCCGCCTCGGCGCACCACCGGTCGACGGCGCATCCGCGCCCGGGGGGCACCAGCCCCAGCGGATCGCGGTCCGGATCCAGGTCCCGGTCCCGGTCCCGGTCCGCCCCGGAGCGGGTCCGCAGCTCGCCGGACCGGTGCGCGTCCCACAAGTGGCGGTGCAGGTCGAGGCGGAACCGCCGGTCGGGACGCGGGTGGGGGTGCGGATGGGCGCCGGTGCCCGACCCGGGACGGGGTCCGTCCCACAGGGTGAGGCTGATCCGCTGCCCGGCGTCCGCCCAGGCCGGCGGGGTCCGGGCCACGAGGTGGACCGGGTGTCCGCCGTCGCCCCCGTGGCCGTCGCCCCCGCCGGCGGCGTACCGGGCCAGGGAGACGGTCAGGCCCGGGCGCAGCAGACCGTCGGGAGCGATCCTCGGCATGTGCCAGCGCAGCAGGTCGGGAGCCAGCCGGCGCAGATCGGCCCGGACGAGGGCCGCGAGTTCACGGCCGTGGGTACGGGTCACGGTACGGAGGTCGAGATCGACGTCGACGCGTGCGGCCGCGCACGCCCCGGCCCAGTCTCCGGCGGAGCGGCGTGCGGTCGAAGTCTCGATCATGGACGGCGGCACGGCGTACTCGCGCACGCGCAGCCAGAGCGGAAGCCGGGAGTCCCCGTTCGCGTTCGAAGTGAGCATCAGCACTCACCTTGCGCGGACGGGACCCCCGATCTGAGGAGGGAGTAAGTGGTCATCGCCGTGACGGTATCGCCCCGCGTCCCGGCCTGCCAGGCATTTTCCCGCGAGGGGTGAACACTCCTTCTCCCGAACGGTGTTCAGCTCGGCGCGGACAGGGCCGTCAGGTAGCCGGAGAGGGCCGCCGCCGTACCGGTGAGGGGGAAGCGGGCGGCCAGGTACCCGTCCGGGCGCACCAGGAAGCCGGTCGGGCCCTCGGGGCGGTAGAGGCGGGCGAACTCACCGGCCGCGTCGAGGTATCCGGGGACGGAGAGGGTCCCGTCCGCGGCCGCCGGGGCCTGCGGCGCGAGGATGGCGACGGTTTCGAGGAAGGGCGCCCGGGGCGGTCGGCCGGAGAGGTCGGTGCCGTCTTCGCGAGCGGCCCGGACCGTGTCGGCGGCCTCGGCGGCCTCTGCGGCCTCGGCCAGGTCCGCGCCGTCGGCCGAGTACAGGAGCGCCACGTGCGCGGTGCGGCCGCGCAGGACGTCGAACAGGCGCCACGGGTACGCGGAGACGTGCCGGGTCAGTCCCGCGCAGTCCGGGGCCCGGTCGCCGGGCTGCGGCGCCGCGGCCGGGCCGTACGGTGCGGCCGCGAGCGGTCCGCCCCGGTAGCCGACGAGCAGTTGGGCCTCGCGGAGCATGACGGTGAGCGGGTCGTCGGGGTCGGCCTCGATGCCGTGCGCCGCGTGCCGGACGGTCCGGCCGACGACCTCCTCGCCGACCGGGCGGCGCTCGGCGTCGTAGCCGGCGAGCAGCGCGGGCCCCGCCTCGCCCCGGACTGCGAGGGCCAGCTTCCAGGCCAGGTTGCAGGCGTCCTGGATGCCGGTGTTCATGCCCTGGGCGCCGGTGGGCGGATGGATGTGGGCGGCGTCCCCCGCGACGAAGACGCGCCCTTCGCCGTAGCGGTCGACGATGCGGTGGCTGATGCGGAAGACGGAGGACCAGCGCATCCGGGAGAGGACGGTGGGCACGGGCGCGAGCCGGTCGGCGACGGCCTGGATGTGGGACAGCTGCGGGACGCGGCCGCCGTCCCCGGTGCCGCCTTCCAGACCGTGCAGCACACCGTCGTCAGGTACGGACGGTGCGGACGACGCGGACGACGTGGGCGGCGCGGATTCCCGGCCCGCCGCCCGCGCGGAGAGCTCGGGCGGGACCAGCATCGACATCCGGTAGCGGCCCTTGCCGGGGAGCGGGATGCAGACCAGCACGTCGTCGGTGGAACCGTCGTCGGCGAGGTGGCTGGACCGGACGCCGTATCCGTACGGCAGGTCCCAGTCGGCCTCGACGTCGGCCAGCATGTACTCCTCGGGGAAGGCGCCGCCCTCGTACGAGAGGCCGAGCCCCTTGCGCACGGTGCTGTGCGCCCCGTCGCAGCCGATGAGGTACCGGGCGCGCAGCTCCTCCTCGGCTCCGGCGGCGGTGCGCAGCAGCGCGGTCACCCCGTCCTCGGTCTGGGTGAACGACAGCAGTTCCGTGCCGCGTTCGACGGCCGTCCCCAGACCGGCGACGTGCTCCTCGAGGATGCGCTCGGTCTCGTACTGGGGCAGCGCCGCGAACAGGTACGGGACTTCGGGCGGCAACGCGACCTCCCACCGGGCCCGTTCCCGACCGTCGACGTAGACCAGCTGGCCGCGCATCGGAACGGCGGCCTCCAGGACGGTGCGGGCCAGGCCCATCCGGTCCCAGACCTCCAGGGTGCGCGGCTGGATGCCGACGGCCTTGGCGTACGGGAGGCGGGCCGCCAGCCGCTCGACGAGACGGCACCGCACGGCGTGCCGGCGCAGTTCCGCCGCCGCGCTCAGTCCGACCGGACCCGCCCCCACGATCAGCACGTCCGTTGTTCGGGTGTGTGCCACAGGTGCCTCCCAGCGCCCGGCCCCGACCGACCCCGCACTCCATGGTCGCCCGGGGGCATGCGCCGGGCCACCCGGGTCAGCGGTGGAGGCGGGGGCAGGACCCGGTCCAAGGCCCGGGGGAGCCGCCAGTTGGCCCGCCCGGTGAGGAACATGACCGAGGGGACCAGCACGAGGCGCACGACCGTCGCGTCGAGGATCACGCTGACCGCGAGCCCCAGCGCGAGCATTTTGACGACGGCGGCCGGCGAGCCCGTGAAGGACAGGAAGACCGCGATCATGATCAGCGCGGCGCAGGAGATGACCCGCCCCGTCAGGGCCAGGCCGCTGCCCACCGCCCGGGTGTTGTCGCGGGTGGGGCGCGCACGACGTTCACCAGGTCTCCGCCGTAGCCGGATCGCCGCGGCCCAGGGACCCGGATTCGGGCCGGGCGCGAACGGGCCGTTCACCGTGGTGATCGACCTGCGGCAGGCCACCGAGCCCGCCCCCCCAGGTCTCCGAGGCGGTCCGCGAGGCCCTCGTCGGGACCCCCGGGGTCGCGGACGTCTCCACGCTCCGGCCCACCGCGGACGGCCGGCTGCTCGTCGCCGCGACGGTGCCCGACCCGACGTGGAAGACGACCTTGCCGCCCGGCGCCGCCGCCGCGGGGCGGATTCGGCGAGCAACTCGGCGGCGACCCCGGACCGGCTGCCCGGCAGGCTGACCTCGTCGCTGTACACCGGACCGACGGCCTGGCGCCCGAGGAACGCGGTCGCGGCGGAGGTGGAGGTGGAGGCGGAGGTGGAGGCGGGAGAGGACCCATGGGGCGTCCAGAGAAAGTGTCAGGACTGACACGACGTACGCAGTAAACTGGCAGGGCTGTCAATTGACATGGGTGACAGATTTATCGGATGCTGGCGCCATGGCCACCCCCCACCAACCGTCCGGGCAGTCGGAGCCGTCCGGGCAGTCAGGGCTGCGCGAGCGCAAGAAGGAGGCGACCCGCCGCGAGCTGCGCGCGGCCGCCGCCCGGCTCTTCGCCGAGCGGGGGTTCATGGGGACGACGGTCGCGGAGATCGCCGCCGAGGTGAACGTCTCCGAGCGCACCTTCTTCCGGTACTTCGAGAACAAGGAAGACGTCCTGCTGCCCGACAGCAGCGAGCTGTTCGGCCGCATCGAGCGGGCCCTGGCCGCCCGTCCGGAACACGAGGGCCCGCTGGAGGCCGCCCAAGGGGCGGTCCTGGACACCGTGGCCTACTTCGCCGCCAGCAGCCTGACCGCGCTCACCCACCCCTTCGACGAGGTCGGCGAACGCGCCAGGGCGCGCCTGACCCAGCAGTTCGCCGAGTTCGAGGGACGGTTCGCCGACCTCGTCCAGCGGCGGCTGCCGGCCGGCACGCCCGACGCCGACCTCCAGGCCGCGGTGATCGCCAATTGCGTGCTCTCCGCGGGCCGGGCCGTCCTGCAGACCCTGCGCAAGCGCAGGAGCGCGGGCCTCGCCGTGGCACCGGGGGCACTCCTGCCCCAGGCCTTCGCCGTACTCTCCCGGATCGGAACCACCGCACAGTGATACGTCGTCGCACCCTCCTGCTGGCTTCGGCCGGCGCGCTCACCCTCGCCGTGGCGGCCGCGGCCGCCGCCGACTCCTACCTGGAGGGCACGGTGGAGCGACGGGTCTCCGAGGCCGTCGCCTGCCGCCTGGACACCGACAAGGGCGTGGACGTCGAGCTGGAGGGACCCCTCGCCGGCCTCGGCGCGCTCACCGGCACGGTCGGCACGGTCCGCGTCACCGCGCAGGGGGTGCGCCACCAGGGAACCGACGTCGACTTCGCCGCGACGCTGCGCGGGGTCTCCACCGACGGGCGCACCGAAGGCGGGAGCGCCACCGCGACCGTGGCCTACGGGCAGCTGGCGGCGAAGATGGGCGATGAGGGCGAGGCCGTGGAGCTGGGCACCGACGGCAGCCACCTCACCGTCACCGGGGGAGCGGGCGGCCTGCCCGTGACGGTGGTGACGAAGCTGTCCACCACCGAGAACAGCGTCACCATCACCCCCGCGACGGTCGGCCTGCTGGGCCGGCAGGTGCCGGTCGAGACCCTGTCCGGGTTCCCCGGCGCCTCCGGGATCGCCGACAAGCTGGCACCGCGCACCGTCGAGATCCCCGACCTGCCCGAAGGGACCCGCTTGACCGGCGCCCACGCGGCCGCCGCCGGCCTCGTACTCGACTTCGCGCTCGCGCCCGGCGCCGCGCCGGACCGTGCTGCCGCCGGATGCGCCGCCGCCTGACGGGACCGTACCTGTCCCTTATACACATCT
>NZ_CP030287.1:8183374-8207231 GCF_003287935.1 Streptomyces sp. ICC1 | reverse complement strand
GTCCCCTCTCATTCAGGAGTAGGTCGTCGGCAGCGTGAGATGTGTATAGGGGACAGGGTCGGAGGCGGTGGGTTGGCGGGACCCACGTGCGGGGTGGCTTTGACGGTGGGTCGGTGGCGCCGGGTTGGCGGTGCCTGTGTGCGGGGTGGCTTTGACGGTTGTCGGGTGGCGTCCCGGGTGTCCAGTGTCCTTCCGTGCCGGGCCGGCCCCTCAAGGGCGCTCCCTTCGGTCGCGTCGCTTCGCGATGGCCTTCGGCCACCCTTGACCGACCGTCCCGTCCCGGAACAACACAAGACTCCCGGGATCCCCCCGAAGGATGGCCGGGGGGAGAGAGGGGGAGGGACGGCCCGGTCGCGGCAGCCCGCCTGTGGCGTTGAGGGCGCACCGGATCGCTACACAGTCCCGCTCGGCATAGCGGCCGCCGGCCCGTCTGTGGCTGGACATAAACCGCATCGGATCGCTACACAGCCGCTCTCGGCTCAGCGACTGCGGCCCGTCTGTGGCTGGACATAGGCCGCACACCCGCCACACGCTCTCTGGTCGGCTCAGCGACCGGCGGGCGGTCCGTGGTTGGGCACAAGCCGCACGAGACCGCTGGGTGCGTCGCTGGGCATAGCGGCTGCGGGCCGTCTGGGGGAGTGAATGATCAGTTCTCGGACTCTATGGACGAAGGGTTCGTCGCCAGACGACGTCAGGCACCCTCCCGCCCCTGGCGGCCTATGTCCAGCCACAGACGGTCGTCGGTCGCTAAGCCGAGAGCGACTGTGTAGCGATCTGGTGCGCCTCAAGGCCTCGGAGGGGCTTGTGGTCGTCCTTTGGCGCGTGTTGGGCGGGCGGAGCTTCGGGAAGGGGTGCGGCATGCCCGTGTGGGTGGCCGGTTCGGCTGCGGTGGCGCCTGGGGCTGTCTGTTCGCTTCTGCCGCGTGCTGGTGTGGCTGACCGGCGGGACGCGGCTCGATGGGCCTCTGACACGGCCGTCCCTCCCCCTCTCACCCCCCGGCCATTCCCCGGGGGGATCCCGGGAGTCTTGTGTGTTTCCGTGTCGGGACGGTCGGTCAAGGGTGGCCGAAGGCCATCGCGTAGCGACGCGACGAAGGAGCGCCCTTGAGGGACCGTCCCGGCGCGGAAGGACACTGGACGCCCGGGACGCCCACCGGTAACTGTCGAAGTCCCGGACCGGCCCGCAGCTCAGGCCTCCGTGACCCCGCCGAGGAACGCAGCCCAGGAGCCGGGCGTCACGGCCAGCTCGGGGCTGGCGTCCACCTTCGAGTCCCGGATGTGGACGGAGTCGGCGCAGGCGGCGACCTCGACGCAGTCGTCGCCTTGGCTGCCGCTGTACGTGGACTTGTGCCAGGACAGGGCGACTTCGACGCAGCTGTCGCCCTGGCTGCCGCTGTAGCTGCTCTTGAACCACCGGAGCTGGGAGCTGTTCACAGGGATCCTCGCAATCGCATCAACAGGCCCGCACTGTCCGCCGGATTGAGGGCCTGGATGCGAAGTTTGGCATACCGCTGGTGGAGCAGGCTGACGTCTTTCGGTTCGGTGATGACCTGGCCGGACTGTTGCCCCTCCGTGTAGCCCATCCAATCGTGGTCCTCGGTTTCGAGGAGCTGGAAAGAGCCGTCGACCCCAGCGTGGACGGGGCTGACCGTAGGCATGATCTGGAGATCCACGTTGGGCAGACGCGCGCTCTCCAGTAGATGGTCGATCAACTCCCGTGTGACCTCTGCGCCTCCCGTCTGCCGCTCGATCACCGCCTGCTCGATGATGAAGCTGAACGCGATGAACGGCGTCCTGCGCAGTAACGCTTGGCGGCGAAGCCGCAGGAGGACGCGCGCCTTCGCGTCCTCCGGTGTCGGCAGCGGCGGTACGTCCCTGATCTGGGTCCGCGCGTACGCCTCGGTCTGCAGCAGCCCCGGTACCGACCTGCACTCGTAAGTGTTGAGGGCGATCGCACCCTTCTCCAGCTCCGCCCACCTCCGGAACCACTTCGCCAGTCCCCGCCGCCGCGTCAGCTGGTTCGCCGCGATGCGGATGACGCCGAAGGCGTCCAGTTTCTCCTCCACCCGGTCGACGAACTTGGTCGACGGGTGGCGGCGGCCCTGTTCCACCGAGCCGATGTACTGGACCGAGTAGCGGATCAGGGGGCCCAGCTGTTCCTGCGTCAGGCCGGCCCGTTTGCGGAAAGCCTTGACCATGTCTCCGAAGCTTTCGAGGTCGCTGTCCTGCTCGACCTCGCCGTCACCGCTCTCGTCCACGCTTGCCACGGCGGTCACCTCCCCGCGACAACCTTCACGGTCGGTGACCACCACTGTCCAGAACGTGAACTCGTACAGTTGAAAAGTAGCGGTCCGCTTGCTGGGAACTGCCCTGCTCGCGCGGGACGTTGCTCCCATGACCGCACCTTCGGATTCCCCCCACGCCTTCGTACGCGTGTTCACTCAGCGTTTCAGCTCCACCCGGCGCGGGGCCCGCCTGGCCCGGCAGCTGGCCCTCGTCGAGCTGCACGACTGGGGCATCCCCGACCGCACCGGGCTCTCCGAGGACGCCGGGCTGCTCGTCGCCGAGCTCGCCGCCAATGCGGTGGCCCACGGGCGGGTTCCCGGGCGGGACTTCGAGCTGCGGGTGAGCCTGCTTCCCGGAGCGCTGCGCATCGAGGTGTCCGACGCCCGGCGGGACCGCCGGCCCGTGGTGCGGCCGCACGAATCCCGGGCCGAGTCGGGCTACGGCATGCGGATCGTCGACGCCGTCGCCGCCGACTGGGGGGTCAGGGACCGGGTGGTCGGCAAGACCGTCTGGGCGGAGCTGACCGTCCGGTGATATCCTTTTTTGGAATCGTATATACGCGCCCGGCCTGGAGGTCATCATGTCCCGAACGGTGATCGACCTGGACGACGAAGCCCTCGCAGAGGCTGCCCGCCACCTCGGCACCACGACCAAGCGGGACACCGTGAACGCGGCCCTGCGGGAGATCGCGGACCGCCGTCGCAGAGCCGCTGCTGTGGAGCGGATGCGGCAGATGGTGGCCGACGGCGAGATCGACTTCTCCGTGATCGAGGGCGGCGATGCCGACGGTGCACAAGGGGCCGGAGGGCGATCGGCCGCGTGAGCGAGAACTTCCTGATCGATACGAGCGCACTCATCCGCTTCTACCGTGGGCAGACCGCTCCCGCCTGGGACGAGGTGGTCACTTCCGGGGTCGTGGGTTTGTGTGAACCGGTGCGCCAAGAGTTCCTGCGTGCCGTGGGTGGACGCCCGGCGTACTACGAGGCTGACGGTCTGCTCCGTGAGACCTTCCCGTACTTCGTGGCACGGGACACCGTCTGGGAGGAGACCGCAGCCCTTCAGCAGAGGCTGGCCGACGAGGGGTGCCACCAGTGCGCCAGCCCCGTCGATCTGTTCGTCGCTGTGGCCGCACAGCATCACAAGTTGACGGTCCTCCACCAAGACGCAGACTTCGAAACCATTGCCCGCATCACGGGCCAGCCCGTCCGGCGCATCGTCGGCTGACGCGGCGGCCTTCAGGGGGCGTCTGCCCCCCCGCAGGGTCTCGCAGGCCGTCGGTCAGGCGGAGTCTTCCGGGACGAAGAGGCTCACCTGGTAGGTCGACGGGTGGGTGAGGCGGCCGCAGAAGTTGTCGATGCGCAGCTGCGTCAGGTCGGTGACCGTGCCTTCGGATCGGAGGCGGCGGACGTACTCCGCCATCTCCGCCTGGTCCTGTGTGGAGAACAGCAGCTCCCAGCGGCCGGGGGTGTCCCGCGTCCGCTGGTGAGCCCGCTCCTTGCTGCGTTTGCGCTTGCGCTGGCCTGGCATGCGGTCATTCTCGGGGTGTGTGCGGGGCCTTGCCCAAGGGGTTTTCGCGGAAGCCGGGTCAGAGGTACCGCGCGAAGTCGTCCAGGACGGCCAGGACCTCAGCTTCGCCCTGTGAGGGGAGCTGGAGGACGACCTCCTCGATGGCCAGGTCGGCATAGTGGGCCATCTTTCCCGGGGTGGGCTGGACGGCGTACGGGACCACCTGGAGGGACTTGGGGTCGCGGCCCGCGGCCTCCCAGACCTGGCGCAGCACCGGGAGGGATTCCGTCAGGCCGCCGCCGCCGATCGGGAGCCAGCCGTCGGAGTGGTCGGCGATCGCTGCGAAGAGCTTGGGGCCGGCCTGGCCGCCGATCATGGTGCGGGGGCCGTACAGGGGCACGCCCGGGGCGAGTTCGCGCGGGGCCTGCGCGGGCTTGGGGTGCGCGGAGCTGGCCTGGACCGAGGAGAACTCGCCGACGTACGCGGTGGGTTCGGGGGCCCACAGGGCGCGCATCAGGGCCATGCGGTCGCGGACCAGCTCGCGGCGGCCGCGCCACTCGACGCCGTGGTCGGCGGCCTCCTCGACGTTCCAGCCGTAGCCGATGCCGAGGGTGACGCGGCCGCCGGACAGGTGGTCCAGCGTGGCGACCTGCTTCGCGAGGCCGATGGGGTCGTGCTGGGCGACGAGGGTGATGCCCGTGCCGAGGTGGAGCCGCTCGGTCACGGCGGACGCCTGGCCGAGGGCGACGAAGGGGTCCAGGGTGCGCCCGTACATCTCCGGGAGCTCGCCGCCCATGGGCGCGGCGGTGACGCGGCTGACCGGGATGTGGGTGTGCTCCGGGAGGTAGAGGCCGGAGAAGCCGCGCTCCTCGAGAGCGCGGGCGAGGCGTACGGGAGAGATGGTGCGGTCGGTGAGGAAGATGGTCGTGGCGATCCGCATGTGCGCTGGCACCTCCGTGAGTGGGACGGCCAAGGTACGGCTTCGCGTGCGCGGACGGGAGGGGCGCGCGTCGGCCACCGCGCCCGGTGTGACCGCGGCCGCGGGACGGTGGTCCGGGGCGCGGTTCGGCCGCGGTTCCGGCCGTGGGCCGGGCGCCGGTCAGCCGCGCGGGTAGCGGGCCAGCCAGCCGGGGGAGGCGGCCGTCGGGCTGTGCAGGGCGGGGCCCTGGGTCATCTCCAGGGCGAAGTCGTCCGCGAGCTCCAGGACCGTGGCGCGGCCCTCGAGGCCGGCCAGCCAGCCCGCCGGGAGGGCGGTCTCGCCGTGCTGCGCGCCGAGCAGCGCCCCGCACAGCGCGCCCGTGGCGGCGGAGTCGCCGCCGTGGTTCACGGCGAGGCGCAGGCCGTGCGCCACGTTCTCGGCGACGAGGGCGCAGTACACGGCGATGGCGAGGACGTCCTCGGCGTCGCGGCCGTCGCCGGGGGACAGCGCCTCGATGGCCTTCGCCGACGGGGCGCCGGCCGTGACGGCCGCCAGCGCCCGCTGCAGGGCGTCCGTGACGGGCTGGTGTCCGGGGCGGACGCCGAGCAGGCCGAGCGCGCGCTGGACGGCGGCGTCGAGGGATTCGCCGCGGGTCAGCCCGTGGACGATGACGGCGAGGGCGCCCGCCGACAGGTACGCGGCGGGGTGGCCGTGGCTCTGCGCGGCACATTCGACGGAGAGTTGGAGGACGAGCGCGGGCTCCCAGCCGACGAGCAGCCCGAAGGGCGCCGAGCGGGTGGTGGCGGCCGCGTCGCGGGCGGTGGGGTTCTTGGGCTGGTCGAGGGTGCCGAGGGTGCCGTCGGCGAAACCGGTCATGCAGGCGCGGGCGGGACCGCGGCGGGCGTAGAGCCACTCCTCCTGCGCGAGCCAGCCGTTGTCCGTGCGGCGCTCGTCGGGGCCCCAGTCGTGCTGGGTGGCGGCCCAGCGCAGGTACGCGCGGTGCACGTCGGTCGGCGGGTGCCAGGCGCCGGTGTCCCGGCGCACGTGGGCGCGTATCAGGCCGTCCACGGTGAACAGGCTGAGCTGGGTGGCAGCCGTTACGGGGCTGCGCCCGGGGGCGGCGGCGGGGCCGGGCGCAGCCCCGTAAGGGTCGGGGGCGGGCCGGGGCTCAGGCGAGCGTCGCGAGGAAGTCGGACAGCAGGCCGTGCAGGACCGCGGGCTGGTCCAGGTGGACGTCGTGGCCGGAGTTCGGGACCGAGACGGCCGTCATCCTCGTGGACGGGTCGGCGGAGTCGAGCATCCGGACGGACTCCGCGGGCGGGATGATGCCCTTCTCCCCGACGACGAGCAGCGCCGGGCAGCGGACCGCGCGCCACTGCGGCCACCAGTCGCGGGTGCTGTTCTCGCTGATGGCCGCGACCATCACCGAGCGCTCGAACCGCGGGTGCCAGCCGTCCGCGCGCTGCTCCAGGCCGGCCGCCCAGACCTCGCCGTTCAAGCCCTGTCCGGTGAGGAAGTCCCGCGCCGCGGCCGGCGAGGGGAAGGGGACCGGCCAGGAGTCCAGCCAGGAGCCGATTTCCTCGGCGGTGCCCGGATCGCCGGCGGCCGCGCCCGCGTCGACCAGCACGAGGCCCCGTACGAGGTCCGGGTGGGCGGCCGCGGTGAGCATCGAGGTGTGGCCGCCGAGCGACTGGCCCACCAGCACCGGGCGGTGCAGGCCGAGCTGTTCGCAGACGGCCCGCACGTCCGCCACGTACGCGGCGCGGGAGACGTCGGCGGGGCGGCGCTCGCTCGCGCCGTGGCCGCGCTGGTCCACCGCCACCACGCGGTGGTGCGGTGCGAGGTGGGCGGCGGCCGCGTCCCATTCGCCCGCGTGGCCCGCGAGGCCGTGGAGGAGTACGACGGGGGTGGCGGCGGAGTCCGTGGCGGTGGCGTGCGGGTGCCAGTCGCGGCAGGTCAGGCGTACGCCGGCTCGGGTGACAGTGCGCTCGGTCCACATCATCGGAAGATCATCCGATATTTTCGCGGTACGACCGATGAGTTTTCGGGCTGCCGGGCGTCCATCCATCGTGAGACGCAGGGCGGCCGTTCCCTGTGCGCACCGAGAGGAAGAAGACCGCCATGACCGAGCCGGTGAAGGGCCCCGCCAGCTACTTCCCTTCCATCGAGAAGAAGCACGGCCGTCCGATCGCGGAATGGCAGGAGCTCATCCGTTCCTCGCCGCTGACCAAGCACATGGAGCTCGTCGCCTGGCTCAAGAGCGAGCACGGCCTCGGACACGGGCACGCCAACGCGCTCGTGGCGCACACTCTCGCCGCGAAGTAGACGCAGGCGTATGCGATTGAGCTTCTCGGCGATGTTCCGTCCAGCGCGATGAGCGTTGACTGGGGCCATGACGAAGACAGAGAGCACGCAGACATTGGTCATCGGCGGCACGGGCAAGACGGGTCGGCGCGTGGCCGAGAAGCTCACCGCCCTGGGCCGGCAGGTCCGCATCGGTTCGCGCACCGGTGAGCCGGCCTTCGACTGGAACGACCCCGAGAGCTGGGGGCCGGCCCTGCAGGGCGTGGACCGGGTGTACGTCACGTACTACCCCGACCTCGGCTTCCCCGGCGCCGCCGAGCAGGTCGGCGCTTTCGCCCGGGTGGCGGTGGCGGCGGGCGCGCGTCGGATGGTGCTGCTGTCGGGGCGCGGCGAGGAGGCGGCGGAGCGCAGCGAGGACGCGCTGAAGGAGTCCGGGGCCGACTGGACCGTCGTGCGGGCGGCCTGGTTCAACCAGAACTTCGACGAGAGCTTCTTCCTGGAGCCCGTGCTGGCGGGCGAGATCGCCCTGCCGACGGCCGATGCCGTCGAGCCGTTCGTCGACGCCGACGACATCGCCGACGTGGTGGTGGCCGCGCTGACCGACGACCGGCACATCGGCCGCACGTACGAGCTCTCCGGGCCGCGGCTGCTCAGCTTCGCCGACGTCGCCGCCGAGCTGTCGAAGGCCACCGGGCGCGAGATCGCGTACGTCCCGGTCTCGAACGAGGCCTACCGGGCGGTGCTGCGCGACAACGGGCTGCCGGAGGAGTTCGCGGAACTGTTCGAGCTGATCCTCGACGGGCGCAACGCGCACCTGGTGGGCGGGGTCGAGGAGGTACTGGGCCGGCGGCCCAAGGACTTCTCCGACTTCGTGCGGGAGGCGGCGGCCCGCGGTGTCTGGGACGCGTAGGAACGGCGCCGGAGCCTCGGCGGGAGAGCGGGGCGAGCGGGAACCGCTCGGGGAGAATGGGCCGATGGACACGCTGACGGCTCTCCTCGAAGGACCCAAGGCCCGGTCGGCCTTCTTCATCAAGTCCGTCTTCACCCCGCCCTGGGCGGTCCGGATCGAGGACCGGGCCCCGCTGTCGGTGATGACGACGGTGAACGGGTCGGCGTGGCTGCTCCCCGACGGGGGCGAGCCGGTGCTCGTCGAGCCGGGCGAGGCGGTCCTGGTCCGCGGGCCGGACCCGTACACCGTCGGCGACGACCGGGACACGCCCGTGCAGATCAGGGTGGGACCGGACCAGCGGTGCAGCAGGGTGGACGACGGGGAGGACGTGTCCGACTCCATGGCGCTCGGGGTGCGGACGTGGGGCGAGGAGGCCGGCTCCGTGGTGCTGCTGAGCGGCACCTACCAGGAGCCGGGCGAGATCGGCAGCCGCCTGCTCGACGCGCTGCCGCGGGTGCTGGTCGGGCCGGTGGACCCGAGCCTGGTCACGCTGCTCGGCGGGGAGATCTCCCGCTCCGAACCTGCCCAGGACGTGGTCCTGGGCAGGCTGTTGGACCTGCTGGTGATCGGCGTCGTACGGGACTGGCTCGCGGAGCGCGGCGGCGCCGAGAGCGACCCGGTGACCGGGCCGGCGCTGAGGCTGCTCCACGAGAACCCCGCGCACGGCTGGACGGTGGAGTCGCTGGCCCGCAAGGTCGGTGTCTCCCGGGCCGCATTGGCCCGCCGCTTCACCGAGCTGGTCGGCGAGCCCCCGATGACCTACCTGACGGGCTGGCGCCTGGCCCTGGCGGCGGACCTGCTGCGCGACCCGTCGACGACGCTCGCCTCGGCCGCCCACCAGGTCGGCTACAGCTCGGCTTTCGCCCTGTCGACGGCCTTCAAGCGGGTACGGGGGATCAGCCCGCGGCAGTTCAGGGCGGGGGCGGTGGCGGGGGCGCTGTCCGCGTCGTAGCGGGGCGTGGCCGGGCCGGGCCCGGCACCGGGAGTCACGGGGCCGTCAGATCCAGCACGGCGACCGTTTCCCCGTCGCTCGTCTCGCCCGTCGGGCGGAAACCCAGGGCCAGGTAGAACGGTTCGGGGGTGCCGGGGCCGAGGTGATAGGTGACGTAGGCGTGCGAGGCGCCGCGGGTGCGGAGCTCGGTGGTGACCGCCTCGACCGCGAAGCGCCCGTACCCCTTGGACTGGTGGGCGGCGGAGATGTTCAGGCGCCACAGGCCGGAGCGGATGTCGCGGGGGTCCTCGGCCGGGTTCCACGCGATGTCGAGGAAGGCCATCACGAAGCCGACGACCTCGTCGCCGTCGACGACCGCCCGCGGCCAGGCCGTCGCCCCGTGGACGTACGCCTCGGCCAGCGACTTGACGACCGGGGCGACCAGATGCGCCTGGTCGGGGCGGACCGACAGCGCGCAGGCGGCGTCGAAGGTGTCCGGGGTGACCGGTTCGAGGCGGAGGGCGGGAGTCCGGGGGGCGGTCCCGGGGCTGGTGGTCATTTCCGCAGCCTACGTGTGCGCTACATGCGGATTTCCGGGGGCCGTACGGCGTGGAGATCTGGCCGCGGGCCCTCCTCGGTGGACCTTTCCGGCCGGAGCACTAGGCGGCGGACGCCAGGAGGGCCCAGGACTGGCAGCCCAGGGCGGCCGTGCACAGGGCGGTGCGCCAGCGGTTGGCGGGTACCCACGTCGTCTCGAACGCCCGGCGCACGGCGGCCGGATCGGCGATCCCCTCGGCGGGGCCGGCCGCCTCCAGGGCGTTGTTGAGCGGGATGTTCACCCGGCCGGTGACCGCGAGGGCGAGTACGTAGGCGAACAGGGCACCGGCCAGCGGGGGCAGTACGGCGTGCTCGCCCGCGGGCAGGTGCAGTGCCAGCGCGGCGGCGGTGAAGAGGAGGGCGCCGAGGAAGGCCAGCATGAACCAGCCGTTGATGATGGAGGTGTTCACGCGCTGCATCACCGAGATGAGGGTCCGGTCGTCGGAGCGCTTGAGGGCCGGCATCACGGAGACGTCGAAGGCGAAGAACAGTCCGGCCATCAGGCCCGTGGTGAGCGTCGCGGCGACGAGGGCGGCGAGGCGTGCGGTGTCCATGCTCCCTGTCTATGTCCTCCTTCCTGGTCATGTCCACGGACATGGTCGTTTCCGGGGTGCTTTTCCGGGGTTCCATTCCGGGGTGTCGAGGCCCGGTCGAGTGGGCCGGAAAGACTCCTGGGCAGACTCTGCGGGCAAGGTACCCTCCGGCTGGGGCCGTGTCCGGCCGAAGACTTCCGCCATGCGGAAGTCCGCTCCGGAGTGCCGAGCCGCATCTCGGAGCCGGTCCCGGCATCGAAACCAGGAGGAACAGACCGTGAAGGACGCCAAGGACCCGCAGGGCCGGCTGGACGCGCTGCGTGCCGACATCGAGCGCCGGAACCCTGCCCAGCCCGAGTTCCACCAGGCGGTACGGGAGGTGCTGGACACCCTGGCTCCCGTGTTCGCGGCACGCCCCGAGTACGCGGAACCGGGTGTGGCCCTGCTGGAGCGGCTCACCGAGCCGGAGCGGCAGATCATCTTCCGGGTGCCGTGGCAGGACGATCGCGGCCGTGTCCACGTCAACCGTGGCTACCGCGTCGAGTTCAACAGCGCGCTCGGCCCGTACAAGGGCGGCCTGCGCTTCCACCCGTCCGTGGACATCGGCGTGGTGAAGTTCCTCGGCTTCGAGCAGATCTTCAAGAACGCGCTGACGGGCCTCGGCATCGGCGGCGGCAAGGGCGGCAGCGACTTCGACCCGCACGGCAGGTCCGATGCCGAGGTCATGCGCTTCTGTCAGTCCTTCATGACCGAGCTCTACCGCCACATCGGCGAGCACACGGACGTCCCGGCGGGCGACATCGGCGTCGGCGGCCGCGAGATCGGCTACCTCTTCGGCCAGTACCGCCGCATCACCAACCGCTGGGAGGCCGGCGTCCTGACCGGCAAGGGCCAGGGCTGGGGCGGCTCGCTGATCCGCCCGCAGGCCACCGGCTACGGCAGCGTGCTGTTCGCCGCCGAGATGCTGGACGTCAAGGGGCTGTCGCTCGACGGGCTGACGGCGGTCGTGTCGGGCTCGGGCAACGTCGCGCTGTACACGATCGAGAAGCTCCAGCAGCTGGGTGCGAACCCGCTGACCGCCTCCGACTCCCAGGGCTACGTCGTCGACGAGAAGGGCATCGACCTGGCCCTGCTGAAGCAGATCAAGGAGGTCGAGCGCGGGCGCGTGAGCGAGTACGCGCAGCGCCGCGGGGCCTCGGCGCGGTTCGTGCCGGGCGGCCGGGTGTGGGACGTCGCGGCCGAGGTCGCCTTCCCGTCGGCGACGCAGAACGAGCTGACCGGGGCCGACGCGCGGACGCTGATCGGAAACGGGGTCAAGGCGGTGTCGGAGGGCGCCAACATGCCGACGACGCCGGAGGCGGTGCACCTGCTGCAGGCGGCCGGGGTCGCCTTCGGGCCCGGCAAGGCGGCGAACGCGGGCGGTGTCGCGGTCAGCGCGCTGGAGATGGCGCAGAACGCCGGACGCGTGGCGTGGAGCGCGGAGCGGGTCGAGGAGGAGCTGGCGGGGATCATGCGGGACATCCACGCGGTGTCGTACGAGACCGCCGAGCGGTACGGCTCCGCCGGGGACTACGTGACGGGCGCGAACATCGCCGGGTTCGAGCGGGTGGCGGACGCGATGCTGGCGCAGGGGCTGATCTGAGGCAGCCGCCCTTCGGGCGGGTGGGGTGGGAGCCCGGGTGTTCCCGGGCCCCCACCCCGGACCCGCCAGACCCTGTCCCTTATACACCTCTCCGAGCCCACGAGACTAGGCGCAACGTGTGGCGGTTGTGCGGCTTATGCCCGGCCACAGACGGCCGTCGGCCGCTATGCCAACCGGGACTGTGTAGCGATCTGGTGCGCCTCAACGCCAGAGGCGGGGTGGCTGCGACGGCCGGCAGGAGGCGCCGAGGTGGCGGGGCCCGCCTGGTCGGTGGCTTTGACGGGTATCGGTGGGCGTCCCGGGAGTCTTGTGTCCTTCCGCGCCGGGCCGGCCCCTCAAGGGCGCTCCCTCCGGTCGCGTCGCTACGCGATGGCCTTCGGCCACCCTTGACCGACCGTCCCGTCCCGGAACAACACAAGACTCCCGGGATCCCCCCGAAGGATGGCCGGGGGGAGAGAAGGGGAGGGACGGCCCGGTCGCGGCAGCCCGCCTCTGGCGTTGAGGCGCACCAGATCGCTACACAGTCCCGGTTGGCATAGCGGCCGACGGCCGTCTGTGGCCGGGCATAAGCCGCACACCCGCCACACGTTCTCTGGCCGGCTTAGCGGCCGACGACCGTCTACGGCTGGCCATAAGCCGCACACCCGCCACACGTTCTCTGGCCGGCTTAGCGGCCGACGACCGTCTACGGCTGGACATAAGCCGCACCAGCGCCGAGACGTTCCCCTTCTCGACTCAGCGGCCGACGACCGTCTGCAGCCGGACATAAGCCGCCCAGGCGCAGCATTTGCCCCTCTGGGGAGGCGACTGCGGGTCGCCTGGGGTCGAACACAAGCCGCCGAGGGCGGTGGGGCGCCCCTTCGAGGAGGCGAGTGCGGGTGGGACGCCCTTCTGGTCCGCGAGGACCTTGAGTGGCCCTTTTTGTGCCGGTTTGGCGGCCGGTTGGGAGGTAAACGATCAGCTCTCGGACTCTAAGGACGAACGGATCACCCTCAGACGACATCAAGCCCCCTCCCCGCCCTTCCGGGCGCGGGAGAGGCCCTTTGTGCATCCTGCGTCAGTCCAGTGGGAGTGATTGGTGTGCAGCCACGATCACGTCGATGCGGTGCGCGAGATCGAAGTCTGCGTGGGTCAAGCGGTGGCCGGCATCGTGGGTGGTGATCGACGCGCGCAGACTGTCGATGCGGAGGTCCAGGTCAGCGTGGTGCTGGATGCGTCGGGACCGGTCCGCGATGGTCACGATCGCTGCGACGGCCGCGTGGTAGCGGATCTCGTAGGTGCGGGTGATCTCGTCACCCTTGCGCTCCCACCCCGGCAGTCCGGCCAGCTGCTCGGCGATCGCCTCGTCGGACAACGGCTTCGGTACGCCCATGTCAGCTCCCCTTGTTCACGGGCGCCAGGATCTCTGCGAGGTCCCGGCCTACCGGGGCATCGTGCCACGGCCTCATGGCCCGCTCCAGTCCGCGTAGTTCACGGTGCATCCGCGCCGATCGGGTCTCTGCCACGATCTCCACGGCAGTTCGGGCGATCTCCACTGCCTGCTCCGGCTCGCGGGCCAAGGCGGCCGCCGTAGCGTGCCGGGCGAGGTAAACGCCGCGGTCCCGGCGGGCGGCCGCGGGAACCGCGTGGAGCACTTGCGACTACAACGACTCCGCCTCCCGGCCCAGGCCGAGACGGCCATAGCAGGTGGCCCGCTGCACCTCGAGGTAGCCCGGGGTGCGCCGACAGGCGTTACCCCACGGCAGGTCGTCGTCCACGCGGGAGATGAGCCCGCCCGCAGTGTCGATGAGGCGGTCGACGGCGGTGCGGTCACCGGTGAGACTGGCGCCGTGGGCCTGTTGCTGCATCGCCATGACCCGCACCTTGGGGACAACGCGGTCGTCTTCGAGCACGGCCTCGCACAAATCGATGACGCCGTGCCCGTCCCCGAGATCGGTGCGGACCTGAGCAAGATTGACGAGCGAGTATCCGACAAGGTGCGGGTCGCGGGACCGGGCCGCGATCTCCTGCGTGATTCCCCGCCAGAACGCGGCCGCGCCGAGGTCACCAGCGTCCTGGTAGAGCCAGCCGACGAGGGCGGCGTACGCGGCGCCCGCCCGGAGGAGCCCGCGACGGGTCTCGCCCTTCGCGCTGCGGATGAGTTTGTCGATGAGCTGGAATTGAGCGCTGACGGTACCGACGAGGTCGTGAGGGCCAAGGAACATGTCGGCGCGGTAGTGACCTTCCAGCTGCTGCTGGAAGTAGTCGATGAGGGCGGGGTCGACGTGCTGGGTGGCGACGGGACCGGGCATGAGTGCGGCCGCCGTCACGGATACGAACGTCCTGCGTCTCACGTCGTCCTCCGGGTGGGCTTCGGGTCGGATCCAGCCTGCGGGCACCCGGAAGCCGAGTTCTTCAGGCCATCGGCCGAGTGCGTCGTGGAGCACCGTGGCAGTCTCTTCCGACGGCCAGCCCGGGCTGGTGCCTTCCCAGCGGCGCCACGTTCGCGCGGACACTTCGTACGAGCGGTCGTCGAGGAACTGCTGCCCGTGAATGCTGAGCGCCGCAGCGGCGGCGTCCATGCTGCGCCATCCGACCCGGAGTCGGGCGGCCCTGAGCGCGTCGTTTCGGTGGCCCATGGCCCCAGTCTGAGGTGTCATCGCACATATCCCCGGCCATGGCCGCCACGTGGCCATCGATGGCCATGCGATGGCCTATTTGCCCATCTGCATGCAGCGCAATCATCCACTTGCAAGCACTGGACGCGCTGACGAACCCGGGGTAAACCATGGCGACGCAAGCAGGCAGGAACCTCCAGGAGCTGATTGCCACGGCTCTCGCCCCCTATCCCGAACGCCCGCCCGCTGAGGGTGTGGCCCTTCTCATCGACGACCTCATCACGTGCGGCCAGCGGCTCCACGATGCCGCGGTACGCATTCCCCAGAACCAGCGGGCCCCCAAGATCACCAGCGCGGTCGACGAATGGGAGTACGTCTCGGCGGTCGGCCCGCGGAGTTCCGAGCCGAACGCGAATTGGAACCACGCCCGCGGCCTGGCCAGGATCGCGCGGGCCTTGATTTCGGCTCTCAGCGAGTACGAGTCGAGCGCCGTCCAGTGACGCGCTTCTGTTGCCACTGTGACCGGCCGATCCTGAGCAAGGACTACGAGACGATCCCCGGGCATTCGGCGTCCGGTGCCCGCCCAGACCAGCACGCTCACAACTGGACGGATCCAGAGTGCCGACCGATCCGAGTACGCGATCCGTGACCGAGCTCCTGCGGCAGGTCCTCTACGTCCTCATCGTCCTCGGTGTACTCACCTCCATCCTCGTCGGCATCTGCTGACCGGAGCTTCCCGAGGTGCCCCGACCGAGGTTTCGTCGTCGCGATCCCTTCCTTGACAGCGTCTCGGGCTGTCGGCGCCCAACGCAAGACGGCCTGTAGCCGCTATGCCGAGAGCGACTGTGTAGCGATCCGGTGCGCCTCAACGCCACGGGCGGGCTGCCGCGACCGGGCCGTCCCTCCCCTTCTCTCCCCCCGACAACCGTCGAAGCCACCCCGCACGCAGGTCCCGCCGCCACCGACCCGCCGTCCACGTCACCCCGCCAGCGCGTCCCGCCCCAACCCAACGGCCCCGCGTCACAGTTCGATTCGGCGTTTCCACCAGGGGAGGTCGGGGGGAGCGAAGGGGTTGTGGGCCGTGCGTCGGAGGATCTGGGCGTCCACGGGAGCGAGGAGCGCGTGCAGTTCGCGTCGCGCTCTTTTGGGGAGGGCGTGGAGCACTATCTCCAGCAGCGTGCGGACGTTGTAGTAGCCGCACTCGAGGTTTCCCTGGTCGTATCCGTAGAACGGGGCGAGATCCCGCCTCGGCCTACGGGCAAGGGAACTCCATCGGTGGAACGCGTGCGCGACCTCGCCGACCGGGAGACCTCGACTGCGCTCGAAGTGTGCAAGCTGCCCGTTCGTCGACGCAGAGATCCCTCGGATCACGGCTGTCCGTCGGTGCGGAGCCTGGTCGGCCCGGCGTGAAAGCCGGAGCCTGATCTCGCCCGGCGATCGGCGAGGCATGGGCACTTCTTCGGGTGGAAGGTGGGAAGTCCCGCGACGTTAGAACATTTGACGTTCGGAATCAAGATCCAGACGATCGAAGGGTTCCGCCTGCTCAGGTCGTCTGACGTCCGGCGACTCGGCCGGTTATTGCCCGCTGGCCGCGGGCCATTGCCCTCAGGATCCTGGCGCCGCTGGACCACGCCTGGAGGGAGTCGGCCCGGCGGCGGCCGACCACGGTGAGGGCGAGGGCGGCGAGGCCCACCGGCAGGGCGAGCGCCGGGCGCGCGGCCCGGGCGCCCCACGCCCGTAAGGCGGGAACGGCGGTGCCGAGGGTGGCCAGGGTGACGGTCGTGGTGGTCTTCTGGGTGGACATCTTGATGCTCCCCGCTGGGTGGGCCTCGGTTACAGGCTCATGTTCCTGCGGGGAGCCGCCACACCGCGTCCCGCTGTGGAGTGGGGTTTGCGCGTAGCTCTCAGGTATCGAGATCACGTCTGGGCGGCGAGTCCCCCGGCCCCTGGCCCGTCGACCCCCGTACCACCAGCTCCGGCTGGAAGACGTACTCCGTGCGCTGCACCGGGGTGCCGGCGACGGCCTCGAGGAGGGCGCCGACCGCGGCCGTGGCCATGGCGCGCACCGGCTGGCGGATCGTCGTCAGCGGCGGGTCCGTGAAGGCGATCAGCGGGGAGTCGTCGAAGCCGACCACCGAGACGTCCTCCGGCACGCGCAGCCCCCGCTCGCGCGCCGCGCGGATCACACCCAGCGCCATGGGGTCGCTGCCGCACACGATGCCCGTGCAGCCGCGGTCCAGCAGGGCTCCGCCCGCCGCGTGGCCGCCCTCCACCGTGAACAGGGTGCGCTGGATCAGCCCCTCGGCCGCCGCCGAGGGGAGCGCGGCAGTGAAGCCCGCCTCCTTGCGGGCCGACGGGACGTAGCGCGTCGGCCCGATGGCCAGGCCGATCCGCCGGTGCCCGAGGTCCTCCAGGTGGCGTACCGCCATGTCCGCCGCCGCGCGGTCGTCCGGGGAGATGAACGGCGCCTGGACCTGCTCGTTGAAGCCGTTGATCATGACGAACGGGACGCCCCGGGCCGCGAGCCGCTGGTAGCGGGACGGGTCGGCGGAGGAGTCGGCGTGCAGGCCCGACAGGAACACGATGCCCGTGACCCCGCGCTCCTCCAACTGCTCCACCAGCTCGTCCTCGGTCGCCCCGCCCGGCGTCTGCGTGCACAGGACCGGCGTGTAGCCGTGCCCCGCCAGCGCCTGCTCGATGACCTGGGCGAACGCCGGGAAGATGGGGTTGGTGAGCTCCGGGATCAGCAGGCCGACCAGGCCGTTGCTGCGCCGGCGCAGCCGTACCGGCCGCTCGTAGCCCAGCAGGTCCATGGCGGCCAGCACCTTGTGACGGGTGCCGGACGCCACGCCCGACTTGCCGTTGAGGACACGGCTGACGGTCGCCTCGCTGACCTCGGCCTGCGCGGCGATGTCCGTCAGCCGGAGCGGTGCGGTCACCCGCGCCACCACACCGCCGTGTCGGGTGCCAGTACGTCCGGGTCGGCGAGGTCCCCGCTCGACAGCAGGGCCGTGCCCGGCGCGGGTATCCGTACCGGCTCGTCCGTCGTGTTCACCGTGCACGTGAAGTCGCCGCGGCGGAAGGCGAGAACGCCCTCCGGGGCCTCCAGCCACTCCACGGCGTCGCCGGCGCCCAGCGCGGGGTGCGAGCGGCGGATCCGCAGCGCGGCGCGGTACAGCTCCAGCGTCGAGTGCGGGTCGCCGGTCTGCGCGGCCACGCTGAGCCCGGCCCAGTCTGCGGGCTGCGGCAGCCAGCTTCCGCCGTCACCGAACCCGTACGGGGCCCGCGTACCCGACCAGGGGATCGGTACGCGGCAGCCGTCGCGCAGCCCGTCCTGTCCCTCGCCCCTGGCGAACGCCGGGTCCTGGCGCACGGAGTCCGGGAGGTCCACCACCTCGGGCAGACCCAGCTCCTCGCCCTGGTACACGTACGCCGACCCGGGCAGCGCCAGCATCAGCAGCGCGGCCGCCCGCGCCCGGGCCAGCCCCCGCGCCCCGCCCCCGAACCGGGTCACATGGCGCACCACGTCATGGTTCGACAGCACCCACGTCGGGCCGCACCTGGTCAGCGACAGCGCCTCGGAGGCGGCGTACCTCTTCGACGCACCGCGGGCGCCGCAGGAGGACGGGCTCCCGGGCCTCGCGCTCCCCCGCACCTTCGCCCCGCTGGTACCGGGCAGCCTGCGGACGGCGGACGGCCTGGTGGTGCTGCGTCCGTAGCGGACGGGCCCGGGCGCGTCAGGGGGCGTCCGGGGCCACCGGGCCCGGGGCGCCGGGGGCGAAGGTGGCCACGGCGGTGTCGAAGTGGCGCTTCGCCTCGGCGAGTCGGCCGACGGGCGCGGAGACCCAGATGTCGTACATCCGGCCGTTCTCGTCCCAGCAGAGGTCGTAGGTGTGCCGGGCGCCCTCGGCCGGGGTGAAGCCGTCCCAGGTGAACTCCCAGAGAGCCGCGGGGAGTGTGCCGCGGGTCGTCGACACGACCGTGCCACCGCGGTAGCCGGGGTTGGTGTCCGGGCCCTTCGCGTGGGACTGGCGCATCACGCCGAGCGGGCCGCCGGGGACCGGCATCTTCACCCGGATCCCGATGCGGAAGGCGCCGTCCGGGGAGATGTAGAAGACCCGCTGGTCGTCGGTGGCCCGCTGGTACCCCTCGGGTACGGCGATGGTGAAGCCCTGCGGGTCGGCGAAGGTCCGGTATCCGGCGGGCAGTTCACCCGTGGCGATGGCCGGCGCGGTGGCCTGAGCCGCGCCCACCGGGCTCGGGGAGGAGGTCGCGGGGGTGCCGGAGGGGCCGGCCGCCACCTGCCGCCCCTGTTCCCGGTCCTCGTCGCCGAGCAGCGAGACCCCGGCCACCGCCCCGCCCACCGCGAGGACGAGGGCGGCCGCGAGCAGCCCGGCGCGCAGGCCCGGCCGGGTGGCGACGAGCTGCCTTGCCGTCGGGCGCGGGGGTACGGCAGGCGCCGTCAAACCCTCGGAGCCCGGGGCCGGTTCGGAACCGGACACCAGGACGGAGCCGGACACGCGGGCGGAGCCGGACACCAGGGAGGGGCCGGACACGGGGGCGGGGCCGGATGCCGGGATCCGGTCGGCGGGCTGGTGGTGGCCGCCGCCCGCCAGGTACGCCGACAGCAGCCGTTCGGCTTCGGGCGCCGTCATCCTGCGCTCCGGATCCCGCTCCAGCAGACCGCGGACGACGGGCAGCAGCGGGCCCGCCTGCGCGGGCGGCCGGATCTCGCCGGAGACGACCGCGTGCAGGATCCCGCCCAGCGAATCGCGCCGGAAGGGCGATTCGCCGGTCAGGGCGGCGCACATCAGCGCACCCAGCGACCACAGGTCGGACGCCGGACCCGCCTGGGCACCCTGTATCCGCTCGGGAGCGGTGTACTCGGGCGAGCCGACGAACGCGCCGGTCTCGCTGATGGTGGTGGCCCCGGCGAGCCGCGCGATGCCGAAGTCGGTGAGCACCACCCGGCCGGTGCCCGCCTCCATCAGCACGTTGGCCGGTTTGACGTCCCGGTGGAGGACCCCCCGGGAGTGGGCCGCGGTCAGGGCTCCGAGGAGCGCGAGCCCGGTCCGGGCCGCCTCGACCGGGGTGAGCGTCCTCCCGGCGGCGATCAGCTCGGCGAGCGAGCCGCCGTCGACCAACTCCATGACGATGCAGGGCCGTCCGTCGTGTTCGACGATGTCGTGGACCACGACGACGTGGGGGTGGCGCACGTGCGCCACGGCGCGCGCCTCGCGCAGCGCCCCGGCGGCCACGCCGTCCGGGTCGCCCTCACCGAGGTGGAGCTCCTTGACGGCGACCGGGCGTCCGAGGAGTTCGTCGGCGGCCCGCCAGACGGTCCCCATCCCGCCGCGGCCCAGCCTTTCCTGCAGGCGGTACCGTCCGGCCACCACGACACTGCCGCTCGTCCCGTCCTGTGGCACTGCGACCTCCCCCTCACCTGGTCCCGGGCCCATGATGCCGCAGCGGACCCGGCCCCCACGCTCCTCCCGGTACCCCGGCGGGGCGGGGGCCCCGGAGCTTAAGATCACCCCGGGACCGGTTACAGCTCTACGGGGGGCACTCATGGAACCCACAGCCATCGGGATCCGGCTGGCATCGGCCGTGATCGGTCCGATCGTCAAGAAGTTCTTCGTCGCCGACGGCCCGGGGGCCGGCCTGGTCGACAAGCCGGTCCGGCTCTCCGGCCACGTCTCGTTCAGGGGTGAGAAGCGCACCCTCACCGAGGCCGATGTGCGCGCCCTGGCCGGCACTCTCGTCCAGCAGGCCCTGCGCGCGAACGACCGCCGCGTTCCGGCGGACGAGCACGAGGCCGTCACCGACGCCCTCGCCCAGACGCTGCACGCCCTCGGCGACCTCACGATCACCGATCTGGACGCCGTCCGCCTCGGCCCGGAGGCCTTCGCCCGGGAGCTGCGCCGCGCGGGAGGCAAGCCGGAGCGCCACCTCTCGGCCGACGCGACGTACTTCTACGAGGCCCTGGTCGGCCTGGCCTGCCTGCACATCTTGGAGTTCTTCACGCAGCGCAAGACCTTCACCGCCCACGCGCTGGTCGGCCAGGCCCGGGCTGTCGACGAACTGACGGCCAAGACGGACGAGTTGATCCGGCGCACGCCGCTGCCCGACGCGGCGGACGCCGCCTTCGAGGCGGAGTACCTGCCGTACGTGGCGAAGAAGCACGCCAAGCTCACCATCTACGGGATCGACCTGAGCAGTTCGCCGACGCGGTGGCCGCTGGACGTGGCGTACCTGAGCCTGGAGGCGGTGCCGCTGGAGCGCGCGGAGGCGCAGGACGGCCCGAGAACGGCCGATTACATCGTGGGCGGGGTCGAAATCCAGGTCAAGTCACACCGCCCGCACGAACCCCAGCCCGCGGACCGGGTACTGGACCGCACCCCCCGCGTCCTCCTGCGGGGCGAGGCCGGATCCGGCAAGACCACGCTCGTCCAGTGGCTGGCCGTCACCGCCGCGCAGCGGGACCGCGCGGACCGGCCCGACTACCTCCGCGACCGCGTGCCCTTCGTACTGCCCCTGCGCACGCTCACCCGCCACGGCGAACGGCTGCCCGCCCCGAAGGACTTCCTCACCGCCACCGGCTGCGTGCTCGCGGGTTCACAGCCGGCCGGCTGGGAGCACCGGGTCCTCGCCGCCGGGCGCGGCCTGGTCCTGGTGGACGGCATCGACGAGGTCCCGGAGCCCGAGCGGGAGCGGACCCGCCGCTGGCTGCGGGACCTGATCGACACCTACGACGGCGCCAACCGCTGGCTGGTCACCTCGCGCCCGTCGGCCGTCGGCCAGGACTGGCTCGCCGAGGAGGGGTTCGACGAACTGGCCCTGTCCGCCATGGGACCGGCCGATGTCGCCACTTTCATCGAGCGCTGGCACACCGCGGCCCGCGGCGGGAGCTGCGACGACGCCGAACTCGACGCGTACGAGAAGCAGCTGCGCACGACCGTCCGCACCAAGGCCGATCTCGGGCGGCTGGCCACCAACCCGCTGATGTGCGGGCTGATCTGCGCGCTCCACCGCGACCGGCGGGGCCACCTCCCGCACGGACGGAAGGACTTGTACGAGGCCGCGCTCTCGATGCTGGTCAGCCGCCGGGACCGGGAGCGCGACATGGCGGTTCCCGACCTCCGGGAGGAGCCGCAGCTCGACCTGCTCCAGCGGTTGGCGTACTGGCTGATCAAGAACGGCCGTACGGAGATGGACCGTTCGCAGGCCGAGGACATCATCGGCCGGGCCCTGCCCGCCGTACCGGAGGCGGCCGCCCTGGGTGACGCGGCGACCGTCTTCGAGCACTTCCTCCAGCGCAGCGGGCTCCTGCGCGAACCGGCCCCGGGGACCGTGGACTTCGTCCACCGCACCTTCCAGGACTTCCTGGGCGCGCGGGCGGCGGTGGAGGAGGGGGATTTCGGCCTGCTCGCCGCACACGCCGCGGACGACCAGTGGGAGGACGTCATCCGCATGGCGGTGGCCCTCGCACGGCCGCGCGAGCGCACGGCGCTCTTCGAGGGCCTGCTCCTCCTCGGCGACCGGGCCGACGACCAGCGCACCCGGTTCCGCGTCTACCTGCTCGCCGCCGCCTGCCTGGAACACGCCACCACACTGGAACCGGCGGTCCGCCGGGCCGTGGAAGAGCGTACCGGCAGCCTGATCCCGCCGCGTGGTGACATCGAGGCCCGCGCCCTGGCGGAAGTGGGTCCGCTGATCCTGGACCTCCTGCCCGGCCACGAGGGCCTCAGTGAAGTGGATGCGTACCTGACGGTCGTCGCGGCCTCCCGGATAGCCTCCGACGCGGCTCTGCCCTTCCTGGCCGGGTACGCCGACCACTCCTACCTGGAGGTACGGAGCCAGCTCGTGTGGGCCTGGTCCCGCTACGACACCGCCCGGTACGCGGAAGAGGTCATCGCGAAGCTCGACCCCGACGGCCTCGACTACACCGTCACCTCCGACGAACAGCTCCACCAGCTGGAGCGCCTGGGGGTGCGAGCGGCTTCCCTGGACGTCAGGGGCGCGGTATCCGCGCACTCCGTCGACTCCTACCTGTCCCGGCACGCGCTGACGAGGCTCAGACTCGTGGAGCATCCGATCGAGGATCTGGGATCCGTGGCCGGGCAGTCGGGGCTCACCTCGTTCACGGCCGCCGACTGCCCGCACCTCCTCGACCTGTCGCCCCTGGCCGCACTTCCGATCCGCGACCTGCACATCACGGTGTCGCCCGCGACGGACCTCGGCGCACTGAAGGACCTGTCGCGGCTCAGGCACCTGCGGATCGAGGGCGAGGGCCCGCTGTACTGGTCTCCGGAGACCCTGCATCCACACGCTCCCCTCGAGGAGCTCTCGGTGATGGGCGAGCTCGTTTCCGAGAGCGGGCTCAAGGGGCTGGGGCGCTTCACCGGGCTCACTGCCGTGAGCTTCTCCGGCCCGGTGTCGGCCGGGGACTGGCGGGAGCTGGCAGCCCTTCCGGCCCTCCACGTCCTCATCCTCGGCAAGGCCTCTTTGACCGACCTTCCGGACGGCGCGGTGCTGGCAGAGGTCGTCCACCTCCACGTCAACGGCCGCGACGGCGTGCGCGTCACCCAGCGGACGCTGGACCGACTGCCGCACGCCTTTCCCCACCTGGCCAACTGCCGGATCACCGGGAACCCGACCGCCGGGGGCGGCGTCGACGTCTCCCCGCTGGGGGCCCTGCCCCACTTGACACTCCTCCAGATCGACCTGCCCGCCGACCTGGTCCACGGCAGGTCCGCGTTGCCCGACCGGGTGATGGTCCACACCGAGGAGGACCGGCCCCGCTGACCCCCGTGCTCGCACTGACTGCAGATTCAGTCAATCAGGGCCTCCTGCCACCACCCGGGCTCCGGGTAGGGTGTCGAATCGTGGCCGATCGTCGAACAGCAATCATGGAAGGAGCCGCGCGGGTCATCTCCCGGCGCGGCGTCCGAGGCCTGCGCGTGGAGGAGCTCGCCGCGGAGGCGGGAGTGTCCACGGCGTTGATCTACTACCACTTCAAGGACCGCGCGGGCATCCTGCGCGCGACGCTGGAGTTCATCAACGACCGCGCGGGCCGGTACACCACGGATCGCGATCCGGCCGATCCGCCGCTCGACGCCCAGGGCGAGCTGGAGCAGACCCTCCTCCTGGAGTTCCAGGACGACCCCGGGGTGCGGGAGAACAGCACGGCCTGGGGAGAGCTCCGGGCCAGCGCGGTGTTCGACCCCGACCTGCGGGAAGACCTCGCGCGGGCCACCCTCGTCTGGGTCCAGGAAGTGGGCGAGCTGCTCGGCCGCGTCCGGCCCATGGCCGGGGCCGCGGCCCTCGCCGGCACCGCCGAGCGGCTGACCGCCCTCGTGGAGGGGCTCAGCTCGCGCTGGCTCAGCGGCAGCCTGCCCCTGGCGCACGCCCGCGAGCTGATGGTGTCGGCCATCGCCGCCGAGCTGGACCGCCTCGCCCGGACCTGATCCGCCCGGCCGGGGTCCCCGGCCGCCGCCCTGTCGCGGCCTTCCCTTGTTTTCGCGCGGCGTCCCCCTCGCTCAGTGCCCAGTCCCACTCGTTCCTGCCTTCCAGGGCGCTCCTCCCGCTCGAGGG
>NZ_CP030287.1:8140531-8183339 GCF_003287935.1 Streptomyces sp. ICC1 | reverse complement strand
GAGGTGGGTATAAGAGACAGGGGATGCCGGCCGCCGCCCCGGCGCCGCGGCCCCGCCCCTCAGCCGCCCAGTTCCGGGTGGGCCGCGGCGAGGCGCTTGGGGGCCGCCTGGAGCCAGGAGTCGGTCAGGATCGAGCGCAGCTCCGCCGCGTCCTCCACCGCCGCCAGCCGGACCCGCAGCCAGGCGTAGTTGTCGTCGTGACCCGGACGTATGAAGAACTTCTCCGGCTCCGCCGCGATCAGCTCGGCCCGCTCCTCCACGGGGCACTTCACCCCGATCGAGGTGTCGTCCTCGGCCAGGGCGGCGAAGATCTTGCCGTTCTTCCCGCCGACCCGGAACGTCGGCATGCCCCAGGCGAGCTTCTCGCTGCTGTCCGGCAGCGACAATGCGATCTCCCTGACGTCCCCTGCTGTCGTGGCCATCCCCGCGACTCCTCTCCAGCCACCGGTGCTCCCTCGTCTCCGACCGTAGACCCGGCCACTGACAATCGCCCCCGATGACGATCACCCCCCGAGCCGCAGGCAGCGGGCAGCGGGCGGTGGGGCCCTTCACCCGCAGCGGTCCTCCCGCTCGTGCACCAGCTCCACCAGCTCGGCCGCCAGCTCCTTCACCGCCGCCAGTCCCGCCAGCCCCCACCGCCTCGGCACCACGTCCACCGCGCACACCGTCCCCAGCACGATCCCGCGCCGGTCGATCACCGGCGCGCCCGCGTAGGAGCGCACCCCGCTCTCGTCCACGACCGCGTTGCCCGCGAAGCGCGCGAAGTCCCGTACGTCCTCCAGCACCAGCGCGCGTCGGCGCACCACCACGTACGGGCAGTAGCCGTGGTCCCGGGCGAGCACCCGCGCCGGGTAGCCGCTCGCCGGGGCCTCGGGCGCGTGGTGCAGGCCGGCGAAGAACTGCCGTTCCTCGCTGATGAAGTTGATCCCCGCGTACGGCGCGTCCAGCGCGCCCGCGACCCGCCGCGCGAACGCGTCCAGTTCGCCGTCCGCCCGCTCGCCCAGGCCCAGTTCGCGCAGCCGCACCACACGCGCCGGCGCCTCCCGATCCACAGGCGTGAGCAGCAGGTGCCCGGTCGACTCGTAGTAGGCCATGTCGTCTCCCCCGAATTCCGTTCGGATCCCGTCACTCCGGATACTTCGCGGACCTGGCGTGCGCCGCAGGCTCCGCCGCCGACAGCAGGTGGTGGACGAGGGCGGCCAGCGCCCCCGTGCCGGAGCTCGGCAGTCGCGCGTCGCACCGTACGACGGGCACGTCCGGCCCGAGCCCCACCGCCTCGCGCACCTCGTCGGCGCCGTAGCGGTGGCCGCCGTCGAACTCGTTGACGGCGAGGACGAAGCCGATCCCGCGCCGCTCGAAGAAGTCCACGGCGGGGAAGCAGTCGGCGAGGCGGCGCGTGTCGGCGAGCACCACCGCCCCCAGCGCGCCCGCGCACAGCTCCTCCCACAGGAACCAGAAGCGCTGCTGGCCGGGCGTGCCGAAGAGGTAGAGCACGTGCCGCCCGTCCAGCGTGATCCTGCCGAAGTCCAGCGCCACGGTCGTGGACGTCTTCGCCTCGATGCCGTCCAGCGGGTCGGCGGCCTCGCTCAACCCGCTGAGCAGTTCCTCGGTGCTCAGCGGCTCGATCTCGCTCACCGCCCCCACGAAGGTGGTCTTGCCCGCCCCGAAACCGCCCGCGACCAGGATCTTCAAGGTCGCGGGGGCCTCGTGGGCGGGTGCCTCAGAGCCGTTTGCGCAGGCCATCGAGCACCGCCCGGAGCAGGGACTGGTCGTCGTCGGCGAACGAGCCGGCGCCCGGGCTCGGGAAGCGCGGCGCCCGCACGGTCACGGCCCCGTGCTCCATCAGGTCGGACAGCAGCACCTTGACCACGACCGCGGGCAGCCGCAGGTGCCCCGCCACCTCGGCGACGGTCACCGCCGCCGCGCCCGCGCACATCCGGAGCGCGAGCGCGTGCTCCGCGCCCAGCGGCCCGCGCGGGCGCACGCCGGTTGCCGTCACCAGCGACAGCAGGTCGAGCGCGACGGCCGGTCGGGTCCGCCCGCCGCTCGCCGTGTACGGGCGCATCACACGGCCCGCCGAATCGTCCAGCCACGGTGTGTCACGCGGCGCCCCCGCCTCCGGTGCCCCCCTCGTGCGCGCCCTCATCGCTCCGCGTCGGCGGCGGCGGGCCGCCTCGGCGGGGCCGCCAGGTACGGGCGCACGCTCTTGACCAGCATCGCCATCTCGTAGCCGAGTACGCCCGCGTCGGCCTCCCGGTCCGCCAACACCGCGAGGCAGGTGCCGGATCCGGCCGCCGACACGAAGACGAGGGCGGTGTCGAGCTCGACCACCACCTGGCGGACCTCGGCTCCGTCCGCGAACCGGGAACCGGCGCTGCGCCCGAGCGAGTACAGCCCGGAGGCCAGCGCGGCCAGGTGGTCGGCGCTGTCGGCGTCGAGCCCGTGGACGCACGTGACGAGCCCGTCGGCGGTCAGCAGCACCGCGCTGCGCGTGTACGGCACCCGCTGGACCAGGCCGCTGAGCAGCCAGTCGAGATCCGAGAGCCGACTGGTCGTGGTCGCCACTTCGCCGCCCATGGGGGTGCGCTCCTTAGCTTTCGGGTGATTCGGGTGAGAGGCCGGGGTCACGTCTGGTGCTCCGACTGGGCGAGGCCGAAGCCCCGTTGGAAGGCGGCCATCAGGCCGGGGTCGTGCACGGGCCGCTCCGCGCGCGCGTCGTCGGCCGGCCGGGGTGCGGGGGCCTCGCGCAGTTGGTGCGCGAGGTGCTCCTGCGCCCGCCGCCGGGGCAGCGGCGGCCGCTCCTCACCGACCCGGGCGGCCGGCACGGACCCGGACACCGGCACGGACACGGGCACGGATACCGGCACCGGCCCAGCCACGGACTCGGTCACGGACGCGGTCACGGACTCGGTCACGGACGCGGGCACGGACGCGGTCACGGGCACAACCGCCGGCACCGCCACAGCCATCGGGGCCGCCAGCGTCCGCGCCGCCTCCCCGGCGGGCGATGTCGTACGGGGCACGGTGCCCGGCGTACCAACGGCCCATCCCGGCACGGCCGGTGGAGCGCAGGAAGACTCCGCCCCGGGCAGGCTCACGCGCACCGGCTCCAGAGGCGGCGCGCCCGCCCCCTCGCCGGTCCCCCACGAGGTCGCCCGGGATCCGCCCAGGGCATCGGCCGCACTCGGTGCCTCCGCCCCCAACAGCTCCTGCGGCAGGACCAGTACGGCGAGCACGCCGCCGTAGATGTTGGACTTGAGCTCGACGGCGATCCCGTGCCGGCGGGCCAGCGCGGAGACGACGAACAGGCCGATCCGCCCGTCCGCCAGCAGGTGCCGGACGCTGATCTGGTCGGGGTCGCCGAGCAGGGCGTTCATCCGGTGCGCCTCCTCGGGCGGCATGCCGAGGCCCCGGTCCTCCACCTCGACCGCGATCCCGGCCGTGACCCGCTCCGCGCGCACCACGACATCGGTGTCGGGGGCGGAGAACACCGTTGCGTTCTCGACGAGTTCGGCCAGCAGGTGCACGACGTCGGCGACGGCGTGGCCGCGTACGGTGCCGCCCGCCGGGGGCACCACCTTGACCCGGGTGTACTGCTCGACCTCCGCGACGGACGAGCGCAGCACCTCGCTCAGGTCGATGGGCCGGGTCCACTGCCGGCGCGAGGCTGCACCGCCGAGGACCGCGAGGTTCTCGGCGTGCCGGCGGATCCGGGTGGCGAGGTGGTCGACGTGGAAGAGCTCCTTGAGCAGGTCCGGGTCCTCGACCGTGTCCTCCAGGTCGTCGAGCAGCGAGATCTCCCGGTGCACGAGGGACTGCAGGCGGCGCGCGAGGTTGACGAAGACCTCGACCTTGCGGTCGCTGTCGGTGGGGGCGACGGGAGCGCCGAGCCGGACCAGCGTCGCGTGGGCCTGTTCCCTGGCCCCGCGCAACTCCTGGGAGAGCAGCCAGAACTCGTCCACGCCCGCGTGCGACCCGAAGGACGGCAGGGACCCCGTGCCGCGCACGGGCAGGGCGGGCAGCTCGCCCCGCTCCAGCCGGTCGGCGGCGGTGCGCAGCTCCTGGCGGCCGCGCACGCTGGAGCGGCGCAGTGCCTCGCAGCGGTCGCGGACGGTCTTGGCTCCGCGCTGGGCACCGAGCAGGGCGGCCGCGAGCGCTCCGACGACGAGCAGGGCGCAGCCGGCGAGCACCGGCCACAGCCGGGTGTCCCGGGACCCCTCGCCGCCGCCGAGCTGGAGCGTGAAGATCACCGCGGCGGCGCCGCTGAGCCCGGCGGCCAGGGTCGGCAGCACGGCGGCGCGGACGAGCTGGGGGCGTATCTGCCGGCTGGGACCGGTGACGGCGTGTCTCGACGGGGAGTGGCGGGCGGCGCGGAGTCCGGACATCGGCGTCCTCGGTCAGTGGGGCCCGGCCCCCGGGCGTACCGGGATCCGGTGTTGATCACCGGATACCCACGCTAGACCGCTCGCTGCCGCCCACGACGGGCAGTTGGGGAACTTCGCCCGGGTGCTTCCCGCTCCCGATGGAGCGCTCGCACGCAAGCCCGAATGCGCCGGGTGCGCACACTCCGGCGCACCCCGGGTCGCCCGGGTGCGCACCACCGGCCCCGGGCGCCCCACGCTCCCCGCCCACTCCCTGCGGCTCACCGCCGGGCGCCCCCGACGGCACGCGGCACCGGCACCGGCACTAGGAGCCGACCGCCTCCGGCTCCTCACGCGTTTCGCCGCGGACCCGCCCGGGCAGTTCGATCCGTACGTCCGCCGCCGGCCGGATCCCGCCCCCGGCCACGAAGGGCCGCCACCACGGCGAAGCCGGCGCGTCCGCCGCGCCCGGCTCGAACGGCTGGCCCGGCACCGGCAGCGCGATCGCGGCCCCGGCCCCCTCGGCCGCGGCCACCGTGCCCTCGCCGGGCTCGTCCCACGGGTGCGGGGCCAGGTTGAAGGTGCCCCAGTGGATCGGCAGCATCGTGCCGTGCGGTGTGCCGCCCTGGAGGTCGAGGTGGGCGCGCATGCCCTCCTCCGGCGTCATGTGGATGTCGGGCCAGTACTCGCTGTACGCCCCGATCTGGATCATCGTCGCGTCGAACGGCCCGTGCTCCGCGCCGATCTCCCCGAACCCGGGGAAGTACCCGGTGTCACCGCTGTGGAACACCCGGTGCTCGTCCCCCGCGACGACCCACGAAGCCCAGAGCGTGAACTGCTGGTTGCGCAGGCCGCGGCCGCAGAAGTGGCGGGCCGGGGTGGCCGTGAGCGAGAGCCCGGCCACCTTGGTGGTCTCGTTCCAGTCGAGCTCGCGCAGCCGGTCCGCCGGGACGCCCCAGCGCTCCAAGTGCGCTCCGACGCCGAGCGGCACGGCGAAGACGGTGTCCGTGCCGGCCAGCTGCTTGATCGTCGGCAGGTCGAGGTGGTCGTAGTGGTCGTGCGAGATCACCACGACGTCGACGTCGCCCAGCGAGGCCAGCGGCACCGGCACCGGATGCAGCCGCTTGGGCCCGGCGAAGGGGAAGGGGGAGCACCGCTCGCCCCAGACCGGATCGAAGAGGACCCGGCGCCCGTCGATCTCGACGAGCACGCTGGAGTGCCCCATCCAGGTCACCCGCAGTCCGCTCGCCGGCGGCTTCGCCAGCTCGGCGAGCGTCGTCGGGTAGACCGGGATGGGCGCGCCGGGGTTGCGTCGGAGCCGCTGCTCCTTGTGGAAGTAGATCTTGGCGAACTCGGCCATCGACCCGGAGGGTCTGGTCCGGGCCCCCACCGGGTTCTGGAACACGCCCTCGGCGAAGTTCGGCGAACGCCGGATCCGCTCCAGCCGGGCACCGGACGGGTCCGCGCCGAAGGCTTCGGGCCGCAGGGCGCGCAGCCGTGGACGCAAGGGACGGGAGCCGGTCAAGGCGCCTCCAGTGTGGGGGGTGCGGGCAGTGCGTACTCATGGGTTACCACCTTCCCAACGCGTGGCACACCCGAAGGATTCCGTTCCGGCCGTTCCGGCCCCCCGAAGCCGCCCCCCCCGTCAGGTACCCCGCCAGTTCCGCGTCCGCCCGCTCCAACTGGGCGAAGACCGCGTCCGCGTGCCGCAGGACGAGGTGGGCCGCGTCCGTGAGGCGGACCCGGCGGCCCTGGGCCTCCAGCAGCGGGACCCCGAGGAGCCTGGCCAGGTTGGTCAGCTGCTGCGAAACGGCCGAGGGCGTCATGTGCAGCGCCTCGGCCGTCGCGGTCACGGTCCCCTGTTCCGCGAGGGTCCGCAGGATCCGCAGCTTCTTGATGTCCCACTCCGTCATGGGACCGAACCTACCGCCGGGCACCGAGGCCCACGCCGCCCAGGATCAGCGCCATGCACAGCAGCTGCGCCGGGCCGGTCTGCTCGCCGAGGAGGAGGAAGCCGAGGACCGCGACGCAGACCGGCTGGAGGTAGTAGACGACGCCGGAGCGGGAGGCGCCGATGAGCGAGACCGCCTTGTTCCAGGCGAAGAAGGCGACGGCGGAGGAGAAGACGCCGACGTAGAGGAGCATTCCGGCGGTGGAGGGGGTGACGTGGAAGCCGCCCTGGACCCGGACGGACACGGCGTAGGCGGGGGCCAGCATCAGCGCGCCGAGGACGAAGGTGGTGATCAGGAAGGCGAGGCCGCCCAGCTCCGCGGGCTTGCGCTTGAGGAGCGCGCTGTACGTGGCGAAGGACAGGGCGGCGCCGAACATCCACAGGTCGCCGGCGGCGAAGTCGAACCGGATCGAGCCCTTGCCGACCAGCAGCAGGACGCCGAGGGCCGCGAGGACCAGACCGAAGGTGCGCCGGGCGCCGAGCCGTTCGCCGCCGATGCGGGCGTACAGGGCCATGACGACCGGCGAGGCGGCCATGATCATGCCCATGTTGGAGGCGGAGGTGGTCAGTCCGGCCTGGTGTACGAGGGTGTTGTAGAGGGTGACGCCGAAGAGGGTGGCGAGGGCGATGTAGCCGAAGTGCTCGCGGATCAGGGCCCGCTGCCGCCAGGCCTGCCGGGCGGCGAAGGGGGCTACGGCGACGGTGGCGATCGTCCAGCGCCAGAAGACGGCCTGGACGGGCGGGATGCTGTCCGCCATGCCCCGGGTGGCGACGAAGCTGCCGGACCAGACGACCGTCGCGAGCAGGGCGAGGAGCACGCCGAGGCCGGTGGCTCCCTTCTTGGCCCGGGTGCCCCCGCTGCCGGGCTGCTCTGTCTGCGAAACGGTACGGACGCGGTCCATGACGGCCACTGTGTGTCTCCCCCTCGGGGTTCGGTGTGTGTCGATCGTCGTCCTACCGTCGCACCGAGTCACCCGTCAGGTCTATCGAAACATTTCGATCGATTTCTTCAGCAGAACTGAACGGTTCAGCGGCAGGGGCCTCGGTGGCCCGACGCCTGGACCGTGCCGCCCCACCCGCCGTCTGCCCCGCGAGGGTCGCGCCGAGGGCGACCGCCATGCCCAGCACCTGCACCGGGGACAGCCCCTGACCCAGCGCCGCCCAGCCGATGACGGCGGCGGTCAGCGGGGAGAGCACCCCGAGCAGGGTGACCGAGGTGGCGGTCAGCTGCCCGATGCCGCGCACCCAGAGCCAGTACGCCAGTCCGGTGTTGATCAGCATCATGTAGCCGTAGCCGAGGAAGGCCTTGCCGTCGAGCGCGGGCGGCGCCCCCTCGACCAGTACGGCCAACGGGATGATCATCAGCCCGCCCGCGGTGAGCTGCCAGCCGGCCATGGCCAGCGGCCCGGCCCCCTCGGGGCGCCCCCAACGCTTGGTCATGACGGTGCCGGCGCCCATCGAGACCGAGGAGACGACGCCGGCGGCGATGCCGACGAGATCGAGCCGGGCTTCGGCCGTCAGCACCACCATGCTCACTCCGAGGGCCCCCACCACGGCGGCCACCACGGTCCGCGGCCGGGCCCGCTCCCCCAACAGCAGGGCGGACAGGCCCACGACGAACAGGGGGCCCGCGGCGCCCAGGACTGCCGCGACCCCGCCGGGCAGGCGGTAGGCGGACAGGAAGAGCAGCGGGAAGAAGGCGCCGATGTTGAGCGCACCCAGGACGGCGGACTTCCACCACCACTGCCCCTTGGGCAGGGTCCGGGCGAGGCCGGTCAGCAGCAGTCCGGCGGGCAGGGCCCGCATCACCCCCGTGAACAGCGGCCGGTCGGGCGGCAGCAGCTCGGAGGCCACGACATAGGTGGAGCCCCAGGAGATGGGGGCCAGGGCGGTCAGGGCGATGACGGCGACGCGGTTCACGACGGTTGCTCCTCCGGCAGGGACGAGTAGCTCACTTGTAAGTAGCTTAGCACTAAGCTACTTAGAGACAAGCAACTTTCTTGCGAAGGAACAAGCGGAAGCCGGATACTGCGGCCATGACCGAGCCCAAGCCCGCAGCCGCGCCCGCAGCCGCACCCGAGGTCGCCAAGGACCCCGTCGACGCGATCGCCGATCAGTGGTTCGCGGTGCGACCCGCCCTGGACACCGCGCCGATGGCCGTCTTCGGACGGATCTTCCGGATCGCCAAGGCCATGGCCGAAGAGATGGACAGGGCCTACTCGCGCTACGGGATCGTGCGCGGGGAGTTCGACGTCATCGCCACCCTGCGGCGAAGCGGAAGCCCGTACACCCTCTCGCCCCGCCAGCTGTCGGCGACGCTGATGCTCACCACGGGCGGTATGACGGGACGGCTGGACAAACTGGAGAAGGCCGGGCTGCTCTGCCGCAAGCCCGATCCGCACGACCGGCGGGGGCTCCAGGTGACGATCACCGACCGCGGCCTCGGGATCGTCGACGAGGCGGTCGAGGCGGGTCTGAACGCACAGCGCGCGGCGCTCACCGGGCTCGACGAGGCCGAGGTCGCGACCCTCACGGCGCTGCTGCGCAAGGTGCTGGCGGGGGTCCCGTGAGCAGGCCCGGTCCCGGGCCCGCCCGTCACGGGATCAGGCCCGCGATCAGGCCCGGGACCGGGTCCGGGCATGACGGCGCGCCGGAGGTCCGTACGGACCTCCGGCGCGCCGGAAGTTTTCCTACTGCTGCTTGCGCGACTTGTCGCCGACCATCACCAGACCGGTGATGACCAGGAACAGCACGATCGGCGCGGCCACGTACAGGCCCAGCGTCTCGGCAATGCTCAGGCCCGGACCCGGGTCGTCGCCGTCGTCGCGGGTGAGCGCGAGGGCGGGAGACGTCATCAGCAGCATCATCAGCGTCGTTCCGGCCGTGACGGCGCCGGCGCGCAGAGCGTTCTTCTTGTCCACGGTGCAAACGTAGCGAACACCCAAACGACCCGCGCGCCCGGGGGTGCCGTACGGGTTCACCCCCCGTCCCGCACCGCGCTCAACAGGGAGTTCGCGCGCGGCGAGGCCGCCAGGGCCTCCAAGGTCAGCGGCCGGCCCTCCGCGTCGGCGACCGGGAGCCGCCAATTGGGGTACTGGTCCCAGGTGCCGGGCAGGTTCTGCGGCCGCCGGTCCCCCACCGCGTCGGGCAGCCAGACCCCGACCAGCCGGGCCGGGGTGCGCAGCAGGAACCCGTACAGGGCCCGTACGGCGGCCTCCTCGTCCTTGGTGTCCAGGCCGAGGTCCTCCAGCACGTCCAGCCAGCGCGCGGTGTCGGCCGCGTCCTCGGCCCGCTCCCGCTCCAGCGGGCGGGTCAGCAGGCCGAGCCGGTCGCGCAGTTCCACATGGGCTCCGGCCAGCTTCGCGGCCGTGGGCGGCAGGTCGTGGGTGGTGGCGGTGGCCAGGCAGTCGGACCGCCAGCGCTCCGCCTCCAGCGGCTCCCCGTCGCCGCCCCAGTCCCGCTCGAACCAGAGCACCGAGGTGCCCAGCACCCCGCGCCGGGCCAGCGCCTGACGGACCCCCGGCTGCACGGTGCCGAGGTCCTCGCCGATGACCAGGGCCCCGGCGCGGTGCGCCTCCAGGACGAGCAGGGCGAGCATCGCCTCCCCGTCGTACGAGACGTACGCGCCTTCGGCGGGCGGGGCCCCCTCGGGGATCCACCAGAGCCGGAACAGCCCCATGACGTGGTCGATGCGCAGGGCGCCCGCGTACCGGAACACCCCGCGCAGCAGGGCCCGGAACGGCTCGTACCCGCCGGCGGCCAGCCGGTCGGGGCGCCAGGGCGGCAGCCCCCAATCCTGGCCGCGCGCGTTGAAGGCGTCCGGCGGGGCCCCCACCGAGACGCCCTCGGCGTAGTGCTCCGAGCCGGAGGCGTCCGAGCCCTCCGGGTGCACCCCGACGGCCAGGTCGTGCACGATGCCGACCGCCATGCCGGCCTCCTTGGCGGCCCGCTGCGCGGCGACGAGCTGGGTGTCGGTCAGCCAGACCAGCCAGCGGTGGAAATCGGCCCGGGTCTGCGGGTCCTCCCCGGCGTGCGCGGCGCACCAGGCGGCGTGCCGGTCCAGCTCCGCGCCCTGCTCGGCGCGGAACCTGCCGTAGGCCGCCTCCCGTTCGGGCGTGCGCGGGACCGCGTAGAGCAGCTCCAGGGCGGCCCGCTTGAGGGCCCAGACGGCGTCCCGGTCGATCAGCGCGCCCTTCTCCAGCACCTCGCGCCGCAACTCGCCGCCGCGGTCCGCCAGTTCGGTGAGGGCGGCCCGGTTCGGGCCGGCGGCGCACTCGGGGACGTCCTCGATCCGCAGGTGCACCGGGTCGGGGAAGCGGCGCGAGGAGGGCCGGTACGGGGAGGGGTCGGTCGGGGTGCCGGGCACCGCCGCGTGCAGCGGGTTGACCTGGATGAAGCCGGCTCCGTGGACGCGGCCCGCCCAACGCGCCAGCTCCGCCAGGTCGCCGAGGTCGCCCATGCCCCAGGAGCGCTCCGAAAGCAGGGAGTACAGCTGGACGAGGAGCCCGTGCGTGCGCCCGGGCGCGGCCGGGGCCCGGTCGGGGGCCACGATCAGGGTGGCCGTCGCGGTGCGGCCGTCGGGGGCTTCGGCGCGCATCCGGTGCACGCCGAGCGGCGGCTGCCCCGAGGGCCCGCCCCGGGACCCCGGCGGGCCGCCGAAGGCCTCCTGGAGCCCCGCGGCCGCCCCCGGCGACCCGGCGGCGGCCTCGGTCACCCCGCCGTCCTCCAGATCCAGCCGGATCCGGGTCCCGGGCGGCAGCGCGCCCAGCTCCGCGGGCGCCCTCGACCCGGCCCACCACACCAGCACGCGCGGCAACAGCCGCTGGGCCGCCTCGTGTTCGGCCGCCGCGAGGTGTGCCCGTACGGACTCCGGGGTGTCCGTGTCCGCCCCCAGCCGCCGCAGTACGGCGGCGACGGTGGACTCCGGAACCCGGACGGTGACGTCCTCGGCGGGCTGGTAGGTGGTGGCGACGCCGTTCAGGGCCGCCAGCCGGGCGAGGTCGTCCATCGGATTCCTTGTCTAGTCACCCGCGGCGGCGGCCGCGGCGGAAGTGGTCGGCTCGCTGGTCAACGGGGCCTCGCAGATGAGCGGGGGCTCGCTGGTCAGCGGGGCGTGCGCGGCATCGGCGAGCGGGGGCTCGCTGGTCAGGGGCGCTTCGTAGGGCCCGGCCTGCGCGGGCAGGTGGGCCAGCGGCGGCCGCTGTGTCGGGGCTGCGGCAGTGGCCGGAGCGGGGGTGGGTATGGCGGTCCCGGGGGTCTCGGTGTTCACGGCAGGCACTCCTTTGTGCGTGAGGATCGGTCAGGAACATGGAACACCGCCGGAGAACACCGCAGCCATACCCAGTCGGACGCATCGCATTCCTGGCCGATCCCGGTCAGACCGCCCGCGGGCGTTGACACCCGGCCGTACGGATGGTGGGGTCGGGCCCATTCGTACGAGCGGGGGACGACTCGGGACGAGGAGGCTCCGTGCGGCTCAGGGGCAGCAAGCGGGCGACGGCCGCGGCCGTCGCCGTCATCGGGACGCTGCTGGGCGGCTCGGTGGCCGTGGGTCCGCCCGCCGCGTTCGCCGCTCCGGCCGCGCCCGGCACACCCGCGGGGCCCGCGGGGCCCGCGGGGCCCGCGGGGCCCGCGGGGCCGGGCACTCCCGCCTCACCCGGCACTCCTGCCTCTCCCGGCACTCCCGGTGCTGCCTCTTCTACACCTCCGCCCCTGCCGCCGACCTACTCTTTGGACGGGATCGAGGGGGCGATGCTCCTCACCCCGGCCGCGAGCGTGCACACCTTCCGGATGCGCTTCGCCATCGACGTGGCCTACCTGGACCGCCGGCTCAGGGTCGTCGCGCTGACCACCATGCCCCCCGGACGCCTCGGACTCCCCCGGCTGCGCGCCCGCCACGTCCTGGAGGCCGAGGCCGGCGCCATGGCCGCCTGGGGGCTGCGCGTGGGGTCCGTGCTGCGGCTCCGTCTCGACCGACGCTAGGCGCTGCCCCTGACCGGCGGTAGGTTGGGGCGGTTGAGCTGGGGTGGCAGGGGAGCGGCATGACGGAGAACGCGCACATCAAGGCGCTGGAGCAGATCATGCCGGCGACTCACGGCACGGACGAGGACATCGACTGGCAGGCGGCCGAGGCCGTCTGGGGCAGCCGTTTCCCCGCCGACTTCATCGCCTTCATGGGCCGCTTCGGCGCGGGCTCGATCAACGGCGAGGCGAGCGTGCTGCTGCCGCTGCCCAAGCCGGGGCTCCAGTGGGACCCGGCGCAGATGGCGGAGGAGACCGCCAACGCCCGCCAGGTCTGGGAGTCCGAGGGCGGCCGGGCCGCCTTCGACGTGGACCCCGAGTCGATCGTCGCCTGGGGCGTCACGGGCGGCTCCGACATCCTGTGCTGGCTGACGACCGATGCCGACCCGGACCGCTGGCCCGTCCTGGTGGTCGGGCGCCACACCGCCGACTCCTTCGCGGTGTACCCGTACGGCATGGGCGAGTTCCTGTACCGCCTGTGCTCCGACGAGTTCGACATGAGCCCGGTCAGCATCACCTTCTGGGACGGCGGCCACCTCAGCTTCGTGCACTGGCGCAAGGCCCAGCGGCGCTGGCAGGAGGGCCGCAACCCCGAAACGGGCGAGCCCGACCCCTACGCGGGCGACTTCTCCGACTGACGCCGCCGCGCGGCCGGTCCCCCTCCCCCAACCCGTTCCGTGGCCGGAAACGGGCGTTTCGCCATGTCTACGCGCGTCCGAATTGTTGATCACATATCGGAAAACACCATTCTGAAATGCCGCACTTGGAGCATTGACCACAAGTGCCGACCCAATGGAACAAGACGGCCTCCCACAGGAGAGAATTCCGGCCAACGGGCCATGGAGGGACAGCACAGCCCGGAGCAACCCATAAGTAATAACGCGACGCAAAAGAAAATCAGGGGAATACACCCGTGCGACGAAGAATCTTCGGCACGGCCGCCACCACGGTCGTGCTCGGTCTGCTGACAACGCTGGCCGGATGCGGCGGCTCGGACGGAAGCGACGCAGGTGACGGCGGCACGCTCCGCCTCGTCGCCGCCGAATACGGCGACGGTTCGGCCAACAGTTCCAAGGAGTTCTGGGACAAGGTGACGGCGGATTTCACCGTCGCGAACCCGGGCATCAAGGTTCAGGTCCAGCTGCTTCCGTGGGCCGACATCGACCGTGAAGTCTCCCGCATGGTGAAGGCCGGGAACGCGCCGGACATGGCCCTCATGGGTTCTTACTCGGACTTCGCGGCGCAGGGCAAGCTCTATTCCGCGGACGAACTCCTCTCGGTCACCGCCGAGGCGAACTTCCTGCAGCCCCTCGCCGAGGCCGGCTCCGTCCGCAACACCCTCTACGGCCTGCCCTTCGTCGCGAGCAGCCGCCTGCTCTTCATCAACGAGACCCTGTTCAAGCAGGCCGGCGTCAAGGAGACCCCCAAGACCTGGGCGGACCTCAAGGCCGCCGCCAAGGCACTCAAGGACAAGGGCGTGAAGTACCCGTACGCCATGCCCCTGGGCCCCGAGGAGGCGCACGCCGAGGCGATGATCTGGGAGCTCAGCAACGGCGGCGGCTACGCCGACAGCAGCGGCAACTACAGCCTGGCCTCCGACCAGAACATCCAGACCTTCAAGTGGATCAAGGAGAACCTGGTCGGCCCCGGCCTGCTCGGCCCCACCCCGCCGTCCCAGCTCAACCGTGCCGACGCCTTCGCCGCCTTCACGCGGGGCGAGGTCGGCATGCTCAACGGCTACCCCTCGCTCACCCACGAGGCGCGCGCCAAGGGCATCGAGGTCCGGACCGTCGCGATGCCCGTCAACGACACGATCGGCACCGGCGAGAGCCCGCCGGCCGTCGGCGTGGCCGACTGGATGGTGGCGTTCAAGCAGCACGACCACCGCGCCGAGATCGGCAAGTTCCTGGACTTCGTCTACCAGGACAAGAACCTCGCGGACTTCGCCGGCCGCTACCACCTGCTGCCGTCCACCGTCTCCGCCTCCCGCACGCTGGCCGGCAGCGGCGGCATGGACAAGAGCGACGCCGAGTTCCTGACGGCCCTGCGCAGCGCCCAGCTCTACCCGGTCAACGACCCGTCCTGGGTGACGGTCAGCGACACCATCAAGCGCAACATCGGGCGGGCCGTGGACCCCGGCGGCGACCCGAAGGCCGTGCTGGAGGAGATCGCCGCGAAGGCGACCGAAGCCAAGAAGCGCTGACCCCACAGCGCCCGGAACTCCCGCAGCGCCCGGAACTCCAGGTGCGTGCGGCCCGGAACTCAAGGCGCGTGCGCCCGGAACTTCCGCCGAACGGCCCTGCCGACACGGGACTTCCGCCCCCTGCCGCACCCCACCCCACGCGGCATCATGGCTGGTACGGCTTCGATCCGAGGCCGCGGCCCCGTCGCCCCGCCGCGCACCCACAAGGTGCGCGGGGCGGCAGGCCCACCCCTTCCCCTCACCGCATCAGCTGGCGCCCTGGTTCTGCGGGCTGAACGCCGTGCGGTACTCCTGGCAGCTGGAGTCCCAGGCCAGGGACCCCGTGAGGGTGCCGTAGCCGGTGCGCGTGACCGACCACTCCACCGTGTACTTCCCGGTGTCACACGCGATGCGCTTGCCGCCCGGAACCTTCGTACGGCCCGTCGCCGGCCGGTTGACCAGCTCCTGGTGCACCTCGGCGGCCTTGGCGCGGTTCGCGCTCCGCAGCACCGCGTGCACGACGATCGGGTGCTTGCCGTCCTTGGTGGTCAGCACCTTCTTCACCCCCTGCGAGTCCGCGACCGACCACGCGAACTCGTACCCCGGCTCCCAGGCCAGGGTCTTCGGGTCGGGGACCTGGCGGTGGTAGTCCTCCGCGCCCTTGGGTCCGGGCCGGTCCACCGTCTTGTACCGGATGCCGGGCTGGAAGCGGAACTGCGCCTCCACCTTGTGCATGTCGTCCTTGGTCCACATCGACTTCATCGCCTTCTCCCCTCCGCTCGGGTCCTGGAGGAACGCCGTGCCGTCCGCGGCGGTGGCGGCTCCCTGGCAGAGGACGGGGGCGAGGGCCGCCGCGGCGGCGGCGAGGGCGAGAGCGGCGGTGCGGGTGCGCTTCATGCCCGGACCAACGGGGTCCCGCGGCGGGCCGGAACGACGCCGGGCGCGCTTTCACCCGTACGAGAACCGGTGCGCGGGCGCGACCCCGCGCGCGTCCGGAACCCCTGCCCGCGGGCCGCGTGTTGGCGTGCGCGGAAGCCGTTCGGCAGCACCGGCCGGACCGGGGGGACGACGATGGCGGTGGACGTGGACGGCACGGTGGCGGCGGGCTGGGAGCCGGTGCGCGAGGAGCTCGAGGCCTTCGTGGCCTTCGAGGCCTTCGTGGCCTTCGTGGCCTTCGTGGCCTTCGTGGCCGGCGAGCGGATCCCTCCGGAGGCGTCGGCGTACCGGCCGGAGTTCACCGGGGGCGGCAAGGAGCGGCTGACGGTGCGGCAGTTGGTCGCGCACCAGTCCGGACTGGTCAACACCGCCGAGGGCTTCGACTACGAGGAGCTCGCGGACGACGCGCTGCTCGCGGCGCGGCCGGCCGGGCAGCGGCCGCACTGGGAGCCCGGGACGGCGTACGGCTACCACGCCTACGTGATCGGCGCGCTGACCGGCGAGGTCGCGCGCCGGGCGACGGGGCGCTCGATCCAGGAGGTCTCCGAGGAGCGGATCCGCGCGCCGTTCGGGCTGGACCTGTACCTGGGACTGCCGCCGTGTCAGCTGGAAGGGCGCTGGCGGCCGGTCCTGGACATGGTTCCGACGCCGGAGCAGGAGGCCGAGGGCGCGGAGCTCGCGGCAACGGCTCCGGAGCTGCTGGCGGTGGCCTTCGACCTGCACCGCGATCCGCCGGGGCCCGGAGGCCTTCGGGCACTCGGGCGCGGCGGGCGCCCAGGGCTTCGCCGACCCGGTGACGGGGACCGCGTACGGCTACACGCGGCGCCGCTTCGCCTTCCCGGGCGGGGCCGCCGCGGAGAACGGCCCGCTGACGGCGGCGGTCCTCAAGGCGGCCCGGGGGTAGGGCGGTCCGGGGGCAGGGCGGCCCGAGGGTAGGGCGGTCCGGGCTGAGAGCGGTCCGGGCCGAAGGCAGTCCGGGCCGAGGGCGACGCTCAGGCGCTGGGGCCGGTGACCACCGGGAAGCCGGTGGGCCGGCCCTGCTCCTTCAGCCAGGCCAGGACTTGGTCGAGGGCCTCGACGGTCTGGGTGCGGTTGCCGCCGCCGTCGTGGAACAGGACGGTCGGACCGTTCTTGATCTCGCTCTTGACCGTGTTGGCGATCTTCGCGGCCCCGGCCTTCTCGAAGTCCTTGCTGTCGATGTTCCAGCCCAGCGGACGCATGCCGTCGGCAGCGGCCAGGGCCCTGCTCTCGGGCGTGAACGCACCGCCGGGGGCCCGGTAGTACTCCACCTTGGCCCCGCCTCCCGCCGCGTCCTCGATCAGCTTCTTCGCGTCGAGGATCTGCCGGCGCTGGTAGTCGAGGGGCTTCTTGTCCATCGTCGTGTCGTGGTCCATGGTGTGGTCGCAGAGCCGGTGGCCGGCCGCGACGACCTTCTTGACCAGGTCCGGGTGGGCCTTGGCCTGCGGGCCGATCATGCAGAAGGTCGCCTTCACGTCGTACTTCGCGAGGACCTCCAGCACCTTCGGCGTCCACTTGGGGTCGGGCCCGTCGTCGATGGTGATGTTGACCGCGTTCCCGCCGGCCTCCGAGGCGTGGGCTATGCCGTCCGGGACCTGGCCCGGGTTCCCGGGCGCCTGGGGGTCGGCGCCGCCGCCCTGCGCGGGGTCGTCGCTCTGCCGGGAGGCGTTCTCGTGGCCCGTGTCGGGGGACGGATCGACGATCGTCGTCACTCCCCACACCGTCGCGGCCACCGCCGCGGCCGCCCCGGCGACGGCCAGCCGTGTCCGCATGCCCTGCATGTGCGTGCGCGCCATGAACCCCATGTGTCTCAACTCCCCATTCGACGTCCGCCTTGTGAGCTCGCACTGGTCAGGACGTCAGGCGCCGATGAGGGGTTCCAGCCGAATGGCCCATAAATTTCATGTTGGATGACTTTGCTCCTTGATCGTCCCGAATTCCGTCCCGGCTGAAACCACGGGCGATCGGGGCGGCCTCCTCCCGGGCATCCCGGGCTGAAGACCCCGGCTCTCCCTGGAGGTTCACTCACCCATGCGCAAGGCACACACCCCTGCGGTCCCGCTGCTCGCCCTGCTCGCGCTGTCGGTCGCGGTGAGCCTCCTGCCGGCCGACGGAGCGCGGGACGTCAAGCCGGACGGGGCGGTCGGGGCGCGGGTGGAGCACGGCACCCTGACGGCGGTGACCGTGACCGGACCTGACGGGAAGCCGGTTGGCCAAGGTGGACATCGCCCGGCACCCGCTGACGCTGGAGCGTGACGGCGCGGTGGTGAAGTCGGTCCCGATCACGGCGGGCGATCCGGCGAGCACCCCGACCTGGAGCGGGAAGATGCCCCTCATGGGCAAGGAGGGGACCATTCTGACGGTCTCGGGCACGTACGCGCACCAGGCCGAGTGGGCGGAGGGCCACATCGGCTCGGCGAACAAGAGCCACGGCTGCATCGGCCTGAAGAGGCGGCGGACGCGGCGTGGTTCTACGACCTGGTGCAGGTCGGCGACGTCTTCGAGGTGACGGACGGCAAGGAGACGGTGGCCGCCGGGAACGGCTTCGGCGAGTGGAACCTGTCCTGGGCGGACTGGCAGCAGGGGTCGGCGCTGAAGCTGTCGCCTATACACATCTGACGCTGCCGACGATCCACCCCGTCTAGATGGTCGGGGCGATGAAGTACCCCTGCGCGTGCGGCGCCTCGGGCCCGCCCGCGACGAGGCGCGCGCCCTCCTCCACGCCCTTGGTGATGAAGCCGCGCACGCGGTCGCGCTGCTTGGCGCCGACGACCATGGTCCGCGCCGCCATCCTGCCCGCCGTCGGAGCCCCGCTGGAGATACGGGACATCGTGCTGCCCGAGCCCGGCCCCGGGCAGGTCCGGGTACGGCTCACCGCAGCCGGGGTCTGCCACTCCGACCTCTCCCTCACCAACGGCACCATGCGGGTCCCCGTGCCCGCCGTCCTCGGCCACGAGGGCGCGGGCACGGTCCTCGCCGTCGGGGAAGGGGTCATCCACGTCGCGCCCGGCGACGGGGTGGTGCTCAACTGGGCCCCGTCCTGCGGGCAGTGCCACCACTGCTCGATCGGCGAGGTCTGGCTCTGCGCCAAGGCGCTCGCCGGGGTCGGCAACGTCTACGCCCACGACGCCCGGGGAACCGAGCTGCACCCCGGGCTGAACGTGGCCGCCTTCGCCGAGGAAACGGTCGTCGCGGCCAACTGCGTGCTGCCCGCCCCCGCCGGGATCCCGCTCACCGAGGCCGCGCTGCTCGGCTGCGCGGTCCTCACCGGCTACGGAGCCGTCCACCACAGCGCCCAGGTCCGGCCGGGCGAGTCGGTGGCCGTCTTCGGAGTCGGCGGCGTGGGCCTCGCGGCCCTCCAGTCGGCGCGCATCGCCATGGCAGGCCCGATCGTGGCCGTGGACGTCTCCCCGGCCAAGGAGGAGCTGGCCCGGGCGGCGGGGGCCACGGAGTTCGTGCTCGCCTCCGAGACCACGGCCAAGGACATCCGCGCGCTGACCGGCGGCCACGGTGCGGACGTCGCCATCGAGTGCGCCGGCCGCGCCGAGTCCATCCGGGGCGCCTGGGAGTCCACCCGCCGAGGCGGCCGTACGACGGTCGTCGGCATCGGGGGCAAGGACCAGCAGGTCACCTTCAACGCGCTGGAGATCTTCCACTTCGCCCGCACCCTCACGGGCTGCGTCTACGGCAACAGCGACCCCGCCCGCGACCTCCCGGTGATCGCCGCCCACGTCCGCGCGGGCCGCCTCGACCTCGGCGCCCTGGTCACCGACCGCATCACGCTCGACGGCATCCCGGCCGCCTTCGACGCGATGCTGGCGGGCAAGGGCGGCCGCTCGCTCGTCGTCTTCTAGAGGCCTGCGTCAGGGTCAGGGGTCAGGTCCAAGGCCTGGCCCCGGGCCTGGCCCCGGGCCCGGGCTCTTCGGCCGTCACGCCGGCTCGTCGGGTTCCGGCGACTTCCCCAACGCCTCGTACTGGATGGCCAGTCCGTCGAGCAGCGCCGTCAGGCCGGTCTCGAAGGCCCCTTCGTCCACCTCGCGCTGCCGGTGCGCCAGCCGGTGGGCCTGGCCCAGGTGCGGGTAGTCCGACGGGTCGTATGCCGTTTCGTCGTCCACGAAACCCCGGGCGAACGAGGCGACCGCCGAACCGAGGATGAAGTACCGCATCAGCGCGCCGATCCGGGTCGCCTGCGCCGGCGGCCAGCCGGCGGCGGTCATCGCGCCGTAGACGGCGTCCGCCACCCGCAGTCCGGCCGGCCTGCGGCCCGGCCCGCGCGCCAGCACCGGCACGATGTTCGGATGGTCGGACAGGGCGGCCCGGTACGAGTGCGCCCAGGCGAGCAGGGCGCCCCGCCACTCGGGGCCGCCTCCGCCAGGGCCGCCGCCGGCACCGCCCTCCCGCTCCGCGCCGGATCCGCCGGCCAGGCCCACCGCCTCGAACATCGACAGGTCGACCCGCGCGCTCACCGCGTCCGCGACGGCGTCCAGGATCTCGTCCTTCGTGCGGAAGTGGTTGTACAGCGAAGGCCCGCTGACGCCCAGCGCGGCGGCCAGCCGCCGCGTCGAGACGGCCTCCAGCCCCTCCGCGTCCACCAGCGCGCCGGCCGCCTCGATGATGCGGTCTCTGCTGAGGAGGGGCTTGCGCGGTCTGGCCATGCGCCACATAGTAGGGCCTGCCCCAACTAAACTAGCAGTGCTAATTAACCCATCCGACCCATCCGACCCGTCCGCCCGGAGGTGCCCGGTGAATCTGGAGCTCAGCCAGGAGCAGTCCGCCGTACGCGAACTCGCCCGCGCGTTCACCGAGCGCGAGATCGCCCCGTACGCCGCCGGGTGGGACCGCGCCGAGAGCGTGGACCGGGCCGTCGTGAAGAAGCTCGGAGCCGTCGGCTTCCTCGGCCTGACCGTCCCCGAGCAGTACGGCGGCTCCGGCGGCGACCACCTCTCCTACGCCCTGGTCACCGAGGAGCTCGGCCGCGGCGACTCCGCCGTGCGCGGCATCGTCTCCGTCTCCCTCGGCCTGGTCGCCAAGACCATCGCCGCCTGGGGGAGCGAGGAGCAGAAGCGCGACTGGCTGCCCCGGCTGTGCTCCGGCGACGCTCTGGGCTGCTTCGGGCTCACCGAGCCCGGCACCGGCTCCGACGCCGCCGCCCTCACCACCCGCGCCACGCGCGAGGGGGACTCGTACGTGATCAGCGGCAGCAAGATGTTCATCACCAACGGCACCTGGGCCGATGTGGTGCTGCTCTTCGCCCGCACCGGTGACGAGCCCGGCCACCGCGCGATCTCCGCCTTCCTCGTCCCCGCCGACTCCCCGGGCCTGACCCGCCGCGAGATCCACGGCAAGCTCGGCCTGCGCGGCCAGGCCACCGCCGAACTCTCCCTGGACGGTGTGCGCGTGCCCGCCTCCGCGATGCTCGGCCCCGAGGGCAAGGGCTTCTCGGTCGCCATGTCGGCCCTCGCGAAGGGCCGGATGTCGGTTGCCGCGGGCTGCGTCGGCATCGCGCAGGCGGCCCTCGACGCGGCCGTCTCCTACGCCGTCCAGCGCGAGCAGTTCGGCAAGCCCATCGCCCGGCACCAGCTGGTCCAGGAGCTGATCGCCGACATCTCCGTGGACGTGGACGCGGCCCGGCTGCTGACCTGGCGGGTCGCCGATCTCATCGACCGCGGGCGGCCGTTCGCCACCGAGTCCTCCACGGCCAAGCTCTTCGCCTCCGAGGCCGCCGTCCGCGCCGCGAGCAACGCCCTGCAGGTGCACGGCGGTTACGGGTACATCGATGAGTACCCGGCCGGCAAGCTGCTGCGCGACGCCCGCGTGATGACCCTGTACGAGGGCACCAGCCAGATCCAGAAGCTGCTGATCGGCCGCGCCCGTACGGGAGTTTCCGCGTTCTGACGCGCGCGCCCGGAGCCGGGCCGCGCACCCGCCCGGCCCCGCGCGCGCCTGAGTACGTGCGTGAGTACGAGCGCGGATGTGGCGCGGCCCGTCGGGCCCGAAGCTGGACCCATGAACGAGACACCGGTCAAGCAGCAGAACACGGGGGCGTACTACGGCCAGGCCGTCGCCTCCTTCGGCACCGCCATGGCCGCCGTGGCCCTGGGGATCTACAACATGGACGCCGACGGCTGGGTGCGCGCCTTCCTCGGCATCGCGGTCCTCTACCTGACCACCTCGGCCTTCACCCTCGCCAAGGTGGTCCGCGACCGGCAGGAGGTCACGCAGATCGTCAGCCGCGTCGACCAGGCCCGCATGGAGAAGATGATGGTGGACTACGACCCCTTCGCGCCGAAGCCGCACGGTCAGGGCAGCTGAACGCAACGCATCTAAGCGCTTGCTCACCCTCCGGTAGGCTGTTCCTTCCCACCAGGGCACGACAGGGCGGCGCGAAGAGGGTGAGACGGGCGATGGAGAGCGCGCAGGAGACGACGACCGGCGGCTACCGGCCGTGGCAGGAGGTCACGCCCGACGCGGCGCGGCGGCTGCTCGTCGCGGCCGTCGAGGCCTTCGCGGAGCGCGGGTACCACGCCACCACCACGCGTGACATCGCGGGCCGGGCGGGGATGAGCCCGGCCGCGCTCTACATCCACTACAAGACCAAGGAAGAGCTGCTCCACCGGATCAGCCGGATCGGCCACGACAAGGCCCTCGAGATCCTGGACAGCGCCGCCTCGGGCCCCGGCACCGCCGCCGAGCGCCTCGACGAGGCCGTACGGTCCTTCGTGCGGTGGCACGCGGCGCACCACACCACCGCGCGCGTGGTCCAGTACGAGCTCGATGCCCTCGCTCCGGAGCACCGCTCCGACATCGTGGCGCTGCGCCGGCAGAGCGACGCCGCCATCCGCCGGATCCTCGCCGAGGGCGTCGAGGCGGGGGAGTTCCACGTCCCCGACGTGCCCGGCACCACCCTCGCGGTCCTGTCGCTCTGCATCGACGTCGCCCGCTGGTTCAGCACGGACGGCCGCCGCACGCCGGACGAGGTCGGCGCGCTCTACGCGGGCCTCGTGCTCCGGATGGTGGGGGCCGGTCCCGGACCTGCTGCCGGCCCCGGCCCCGATGCCGGCCCCGGCCCCGCCGCCGAGGCTCAGAAGTAGTAGCGGGACACCGACTCGGCGACGCACACCGGCTTCTCGCCGCCCTCGCGCTCGACCGTGACGGTCGCCGACACCTGTACGCCGCCGCCCGCCTCCACGGCCTCCGTGATCAGCGCGGTCGCGCGCAGCCGCGAGCCGACCGGCACCGGCGCCGGGAAGCGCACCTTGTTCACCCCGTAGTTGATGCCCATCCGCATGCCCTCGACCCGCATGATCTGCGGCACCAGGCTCGGCAGCAGGGACAGCGTGAGGTACCCGTGCGCGATCGTGGACCCGAAGGGCCCGCCCGCCGCCCGCTCCGGGTCCACGTGGATCCACTGGTGGTCGCCCGTGGCGTCGGCGAAGAGGTCGATCCGCTTCTGGTCCACCTCCAGCCAGTCGCTGGGGCCGAGCGGCTCGCCGATCCCGGCGGTCAACTCCTCGGCGGACGTGAAGATCCTCGGCTCGGCCATCCTCGTACCCCTGCCTCTCCCTGACGAATCTGACGAATAAGCGCTTGCTCAGCATGCTGGGGGCCGCGTGTATCTGTCAACGACACACGGATCAACGAATGTCGGTGCGGCCGACTACCCTCGGCGGTGTGCCGCAGATTCCCGAGAAAGTCCACGAGCTCACCGTCGGCCAGCTGTCCGCCCGCAGCGGTGCCGCGGTCTCCGCGCTGCACTTCTACGAGACCAAAGGCCTGATCACCAGCCGCCGCACCTCAGGCAACCAGCGCCGCTACACCCGCGACGCGCTGCGCAGGGTGGCCTTCGTGCGCGCCGCCCAGCGCGTCGGGATCCCGCTCGCCAGCATTCGCGACGCGCTCACCCAGCTCCCCGAAGGCCGCACCCCCAACCGCGCCGACTGGGCCCGGCTCTCCGAGAACTGGCGGGCCGAGCTGGACCACCGCATCGCCCGACTGGGCCGCCTGCGCGACCATTTGGCCGACTGCATCGGCTGCGGCTGCCTCTCGCTGGAGAACTGCGCGCTCTCCAACCCGGACGACGTCTTCGGCGAACGCCTCACCGGATCCCGGCTGTAGGAGCCTCATCCCGGAACCGGGCGGCCGCCGCGACCAGTTGGGCGTTCGAGCGGGCCGGCCGCCCGTCCGGCACCCGCAGTACGTCGCCCACGCCGATCCGGGCGCCCGTGCCGCAGCGCGCGGCCAGGCGCAGCACCGGCCAGGCCGCGGCCTCCCGCCCGAACAGCAGCACCGGTACGGGGGGCAGCCCGCGCAGCGCCAGCGCCACCAGGGCCCGGTCGGCCCCGGGCAGTTCGACCGCGAGCCGGACCCGCGCCGGGTCCCGTACCGGCCAGGCCAGGAACCGCTCCAGCGGCTCGGGCGGCCCGCCCACCGGGACCTCCGCGTCCACCGCGACCCCGCGCTCCAGCAGTGCCTCGGCCAGCTCCCGGGCCCCCGGCTCCGCGAACCGCACCACCGCCCGGTCCGGCAGCACCGTCCAGGCCCGTACCCGCGCGAGGCGCTCCGCCGGATCGGGCTCGGTGGCGACGCTCGCGAGCACGGACAGCGGTACGCCGCCCCCGCCGGCGCCCGCCGCGCACCGCGCCGTTAGCCCAACATGCCCTGCCCGGTGTGGGCGCACGCGGGGGCGGCGCTCGGCGCTGCGCGCGCGACGGGGGTGAAGGGTGATGGCGGGTTGTGGGAAGGACGAGCGGTGACGGGCGCCGCGGCGGGGGCCGCGGCGCCCGTCACCGCTCGTCCTTCCGGGCCAGCATCCGGTAGGCGTTCCCGCCGTCCGTGCGCCGGGCCACGGCCGTGCGCAGTGCGTCGAGCACCGCCGCGGCGGCGAAGCACGGCAGCGCGGCCACCTGTACGGCGTGGGTGAGGGCGCGCCGGCCGGGGGTGGCCGGGGAGGCCCAGGGCCGGTCGGGGTCCGGGGCCAGCCTGGTCGCGGTCAGGGCCACCGCGCCGAAGAAGTCGTTGCCCTGGTGGGCCGGGCCGTGCTCCTCGGCGAGCACGGTGAACCCGCGCTCGGCCAGCGCCTCGCGCAGGTTGGCGGCCGGGATGAGGTGCTGGTGCTGCGGCTGGAACCAGGGCAGCCAGGCCGGGCCGAGCAGCCGGGCCATGCGCGATTCGGGGTCGGGGATCTCGATGGTCAGGTAGCCGCCGGGGGCGAGGACGGCGGCCGCCGTGTCCAGTTCCGCGAGCGGGTCCCGGGTGTGCTCCAGGTAGTGGTACATGCTGACCACCTCGTACTGGCCCGCCAGTTTCACCGCGAACTCCGGGAACTGGCCCTGGTGGCCCGTCTCCACCCAGCCGCGCCGCTCCGCGTCGCGCACCGCGTCGCCCATGTCCAGCCCGTCGAAGCGGGTGTCCGGCCAGACGGCGCGTGCCGCGTTGCAGAAGTGGCCGTGCCCGGTGCCGACGTCGAGCCAGGACGCGGGGGCTCCGTGGGGGCGGAGCATCTCGGCCCGGCCCCGGTAGGCGGCGCCGAGCCGCCCGAAGACCGTGGCCGCCCCCTCGCCGCCGCGGCCGTCGTAGAAGTCGCGGTAGTAGAACTCCAGCCCCTCCAGGGTCAGCCGGGGGTTCTGGAAGACGTGCCCGCAGTCTCCGCAGCCGTCCAGGGTGAACAGGCCGGGCTTGGCCTGGAGCAGATCGGGCACCCGGACGCGGACGGACAGCTGCCGGGAGCCGCACCAGGGGCAGTCCTGGCGGCGCGGTTCGAAGAACCGGTCGGTCCCCGCTGCCAGGTCGGTCCGGTAGTCGGCGGCCCGGACGGCGGCCCGCGCCGTCTCGCGCTCGCTCTCGGGGGTGGCGCCGCCGGCCCGCCGGGTACGGGCCGTGGCGGCGGCCGTGCGCAGGGCGGCGGCGAGGGAGCGCACCGGCCGGGCGGCTGTGGCCAGGGCCAGATCGCCCGGGCGCAGCGGTGTGCCGGGCCCGCCGAGGGCCAGGCAGGGCTGGATCCAGTACAGCCCCGCCGCGGCGGCGCCCCACCGGCCCTGGCGCACGGCCACGCCCGCCAGCAGGGCCAGCCCGGCGAGCTGCGCGGCGGCGAGCGCCCCCGGTGGCAGCCCTTGGGCCCGGAGCTCGCCGGCGCGGGCCGCTCCGCTCGCGTCCGGCGGAGGTCCGCAGCTCAGGGCCGGTGCGATGGCCAGTCCGGTGGCGTCGGTGGCGTACTCCTTCAAACGGCGGGTCAGCGCCAGGAGTTCCGCCGGGGCGGGCCGCGGCTCGGCCGGATCCACGCCGGCCCGCGCGAGCACCTCCTCGGAGACGAGCACCGCGAAGCCCGCTCCGCGCCCCTCGCCGAGCCGGTCCTGGCGGTAGCCGGCCGGATCGACCAGCCGCAGCAGGCCCATGGTCCGTTCGGTGGCCAGGTCCGCGGGCAGCAGGTCCAGGACGTGCAGCCCCTCCCGGTCGGCGTGCGCGCAGGCGGCGAGGAAGGTGGCCGCGTCGGGTTCGACCCCGCGGGCGGTGAGCAGCCGCCAGCCCGCGGCGCGCGGCACCCCGGCGGCGGCGGGCGCGGCCATGGGAGGGGTCATGGGCAGCACCGGGATCGCCCGCAGCCGGCGGGCGGCGCGCACGGTGCCCGCGCCGAGGGCGACCAGCAGGACCGCGGAGGTCCACCGGACTCGGGGAAGGCGGGCGGGAAGGCGCAGGGCGAGGTACCCCCGGAGCGGAGGGAGCAGCGGAAACGGGGGAAGAGAAGGGAGCGGGGAAAGCACGGGGAGCCCGGGACGCTTCATATGAGTTTCTCCAACCGGTCGGCCGCGGCGCCGGCCCCGCCGGCCGCGGCGAATGAGGCCTGGATCCGCCGGGCGCCGCGGCGGTGGACGGGTTCGTCCAGCACGGCCGTCAGCGCGTCGCGCAGTTCCTCGGCCTTGGTCCTGCCGAACCGCACCCGCACCCCGGCCCCGGCTTCGACGACCTGCCGGGCGACGATCGGCTGGTCGTCGCGGATCGGCGCGACCACCAGGGGCAGCCCGTGCGCGAGGGCCTCGCAGACGGTGTTGTGGCCGCCGTGGCAGACCACCGCGTCCAGATGGGGAAGCAGGTCCAGCTGCGGCACGCTCTCCCGCAGCAGCACGTTTCCGGGGACGGTGCCGACCAGCGACCCGGGGGCCACCAGGATCAGCTGTACTTCCGCGGCGAGCCGTTCGGCGGCCCCCAGCACCGCTCCGTAGAACCGTCCGCCGGCCTGCTGGTTGAGCGTGCCCAGGGACACCAGCACCCGGCGCCGCGTCGGGTCCAGCTCCGCCCAGGGGAAGTCGGGCGCGGGCGGGCGGGCTCCGAAGGCGGGTCCGACGAAGGCGTAGTGCGGCGGGAAGTCGGTTCCCCCGCCGACGAGTTCGCGGCTGGAGAACACCAGGATCAGCCGGTCCGAGAACCGCGGGTCCCACGTGGGGTCCGCCCCGGCCCCGCCGATCCCACCGGTCCTGTCAGCCCCGAACTCCGCCAGCAGTCCGCCGATCCGCTCGGCCACCCACTCCCCGACCTTCGGGAAGTCGGTGAAGGGCCCGGTGAGTTCGGCCGAGGTACTGGCGGACGTCACCCACGGCACGCCGAGCCGGCGCGCGACCACCGGACCGGCGAGCGCCTGCTGGTCGGCGACCAGCACGTCGGGCGCGAACTCGCGCACCGCCCGGGTCACGCCCGGCACCATCGCCCTGGCCAGCGGGACCAGCGCCTCCTCCCACAGGAACCGCAGCGCCCCGACCCCGCGCAGATCGCGCCAGCGGGCGTGCAGCGTCGCGTACTCGCCGCCCTCCTCCGCTCCGGCCGACAGGATCCGGGCGTGCTCGGGCAGCAGCCGGGACAGCGCCCCGGCCGGGCCGCACCAGGCGACCTCGTGGCCGCGGGCGGCCAGTTCGGAGCCGACCGCCACGGTCGGGTTGACGTGTCCGGCCAGCGGCGGCACGGTGAAGAGCACCTTCACGGGACCAGCACCCCCGTCCGCCGGAGCTCCTCGGCCGGAGCGGTCGGAGCGACCGGAGCGGCCGGAGCCGTCGCGGTGACCGGAGCCGTCGGGGCGGTCAGGGCCGTCGCGGCCACCGCGTCGAGATGGGCGAGCACGGCCGCTCTCAGCGCCCCGCTGCTCTCCTTCAGCACGTCGTGGCCCAGGCCCGGCAGGATCTCGATCGCGGTGACGCGCGGGGCGTGGCGGGCCAGTTCCCGCGCGCCCGGGACGAGTTCGGAGTGCTCGCCGCAGACGATGAGGACCGGGCAGCGCAGTGCGGCGTAGTCGGCCGGGGTGAAGGTGCGGCTCGCCGCGATGTCGTCGATGAGCGTGGTGCGGTTGAGCAGGTCGTCGGCGATCGCGGTGAGGTTCGCGGCCTTGCGCAGCCGCAGGGTGAGCAGTTCGGCGGGGACCGGGCTGTCCTCGAGGCTGAGGGCGGCCGCCGACAGGGTGTCCACCATGTTCTCCACCCAGGTTCCGCTGAGCGGGGGTTCGAGCAGGGTGAGCCCGGTGACGCGGTCGGGCCGGGCGAGGGCGGCGTGCAGGGCGAGGGTGCCGCCGTGGCTGTTGCCGACCAGGTGCACGGGGCGCCGCCCGAGGCCGAGCTCGCCGAGCAGTGCGAACAGGTCCCCCACGGCGGTGCCGCTGTCGTAGCCGGTGGCCGGCCGTTCGCTGCGGCCGTGGCCGCGCAGGTCGTAGAGGACGACCTCGTGTCCGGCCCGGGCCGCCGGGACGGCCAGGGGGCAGTAGAAGGAGGACAGGTTGTCGACGACCAGTCCGTGCAGGAACACCACCACGGGACGGTCGGGGCCGGCGTCCGTGCCGGCCGGGAGCTGTTGGACGTGGAAGCGGACGGAGTCCGCCTGGACGAGGGCCATCGCGGGATCAGCCGTCCGATGCGGGCGCGGCGGCCGGGCCGGCCGAGACGCGGGCGAGGGAGGCGTGCGTGATCCAGCCTATGTGCGTGACGAGTTCGCCGACCGACATGGCGAGGATGGCGTCCATGTCCTTCTCGGACAGGAAGCCCATCAGGTCGACCTCGGCTCCGTAGCGGTGGTGGAGCAGCTCGGCGAGGGCGACGAACTCGATGCTCTCCAGGGCGAGGTCCTCGTTGAACGTCGTCTTCATCGTGACCTCGTCCGCGAGGAGGAACTCGTCACCGACGATCTCCACGAGCATGCCGGTGATCTCGGCGAGGATGTCAGCTGCCATGACTGGTCTCCGTGAGGTGGAAGGGACGGGGGGACTGTTCCGCGGGACGCTCGGTCCAGGCGACGACGTGGTCGAGCGGCGCGTCCGCGAGCAGGGTGGTGCGGATCGGGTACGGCTGCCCGTCGGGGGACAGCACGCGCAGCCGGCCGGAGCCCGGGTCGCCGTCCGCCCGCCAGGCACGGGGGCGGCCGCCGAGCCCGGTCCCCGCCGCCTTGGCCGCGGCCTCCTTGGCGCACCACAGCGCCGTGAGGGCGGCCGGCAGGCCGGTGCCCTCGCAGGCCGCCAGCCCTTCGGCGAGGGCGAGTTCCTCCGGTGTCAGCGCGATGCGGATCAGCGCGTCCGGATCGGCGGTCACCGGCTCCACGTCGATGCCGACCGGCTGGTCGCGGTGGGCCAGCGCGACCGCGATCCGGTCCTTGTGCGCGATCGTCAGCCGGATTCCCGCGGCCAGGTCGCCCTCGGCGAGCGGGCGGCCCGCCGGGTCGTTGCCGACGGCCACCTCCGCCGGGAAGACCGGGCCGGCTCCGTCGTTCCACAGCAGTTGCCGCAGCGCGTCCTTGGCGGCGATCCGGCCCAGCAGCCAGGGCGCCCGGGCACGCGGCGCCAGCCGCTCGTACACCGCGCGCTCGGCGGCTCCGAGGTAGCGGCGCATGACCAGCTCCTGCGAGGCGGGGTCGGTCCAGCGGCGCCGGGCCAGGCACCAGCCGGCGGGCTGGGGTTCGCCGATGCCGCACACCTCCGGGGTGAACTTCATCGGCCAGACCCGTTCGTCGGCGCCGAAGCGGCGGTACGTCCAGCCGTCGATCCGGGCCCACACCCCGCCGTCGGCCCGGCGCAGCTCCAGGTCGCCGCGCACGGTGACGTCGCGCACCTCGCGGATCCGGGCCGTGGCGGCCACGAGCTCCCGCGGGGCGGGCGGGGGGCCGGAGAAGCGGATGCGGTCCACGGTGGCCGGGAACACCAGCCGGTCCACCGGGAGCCGCAGCTGCATCCAGTGCCCGAACAGCTGCCCGGCGGCGTCGAGCAGCGCCCCCGGGTCGGGCAGGGCCCGCAGCACCCCGCGGATCCCGTCCGAGCCGACGGCGAGCACCTCGTGCACCCCGGCGAAGCGCGGGCCGTGGAACATCCACCGGTCCCGGTAGAGCGCCTCGGCACTGACGGGGGCCGGCCGCGGATCGTGCAGGGGGGTGGGATCGGGCCCGGGCAGCGGCTCGTACCGCTCGCCGGTGAGCACGACCACGTCGGCGTACTCCCCGAGGACGACGCGGGTCCGGCCGGGCCCCTCGCCGCGCACGGTGACCGGCACGTCGAGGGCCGGTTCGACGGAGAGCCACCGCAGGGCCCGCACCTGGTCGTAGCCGATGACCGCGAGGCCGGGCGGGGCGTGCCGCAGCGCGGCCTCGGCCGCCAGCTCCAGCATGGTCGTCATGGGTACGACGGGGAACCGGTCGGAGTCCTCGGGCCACCCCTCGGGCTGCAGGTACACGCAGTGGTCCCGTACGTAGGGCAGCGCGGCCAGCGAGAGCCGCAGGGTCTCCTTCGCGACGGCCGGAGCGGTGTCCTCGGGCACCTCGTCCAGGGCGCTGAGCAGGACCGGCCGGTGTCCGGCGGCGGCCGGGGCGGCCGGGGCGGCCGGGGCAGCCATGGTGGGACAACCGTCGTACTGTCTGACCACGCAAGCGGTGATACCCCGGGGGATTGCCTGCCGTTAACCCCCGGGGGTTACGATCCATGTCAGAGCGGTATACGGATCCAGGTCCGAGCCGCCTGGCCACCACAACCAGCCGTTTCGGTGAGAAGGAAGACACACATGATCGGCAACCTGAAGCCCCTCGAGATCCTCCTGATCGTCGCCGTGATCTTCCTGCTGTTCGGTGCCAAGAAGCTTCCCGACATGGCCCGCTCGCTCGGCAAGTCCGCCCGCATCCTCAAGAGCGAGGCGAAGGCGATGAAGAAGGAGGGCGAGGCGGAGGACGCCGCGACCGCCTCTTCCGTCGCCGACCAGGCTCCGCAGCAGCAGGCGGCCCCGCGCACGATCCAGGCCTCGCCCGGTGACGTCACCAGCGCCCGGCCGGTCAGCGAGCCCAACCACACCACCAAGAGCTGACTCCAGCCGACCGAGGTCGCGCCAGTCATCTGCATCGAGACAAGGGACGTGGGTTGCTCAAGTCTGCCCGCAAGCAGGAGAAGACGGACCAGAAGGCAAAGGACGCCGAAGGGCGCATGCCGCTGGTCGAGCACCTGCGTGAGCTGAGAAACCGGCTGCTGAAGTCGGTCCTTGCGATCCTCGTGATCACAGTGGTGGCCGCGTTCTTCTACAAGGACCTCATCGACTTCATGATGAAGCCGATGCTGGACTCCGTCGGATGCACCAACGGCGTGATCGAGCAGCGCAACGGGCGGCCCTGCGCCTCCATGACGGTCAACGGCCTCATCGCGCCGTTCTCGATCGCATTGAAGGTCTCGCTCACCGCCGGTCTCGTGCTCTCCGCGCCGGTGTGGCTGTACCAGCTGTGGGCCTTCGTGGCCCCGGGCCTGCACAGCCACGAGAAGAAGTACGCCGTCGCCTTCGTGGCGGTCGGCGCTCCGCTGTTCGGCGCGGGCGCGGTCCTCGCGTACAACGTGCTGCCGCAGACCGCGGTGATCCTGCTGGAGTTCACCCCGGACAACGCGAGCAACCTGCTGCCGGTCGACGACTACCTCGACCTGGTCACGCGCATGGTCATCGTCTTCGGCCTGGCCTTCGAGCTGCCGCTGCTGCTGATCCTGCTCAACTTCACCGGCGTGCTGACCGCGAAGCGGCTCGCGAGCTGGTGGCGGGCCATGGTGCTGGGCATCACGGTCTTCTCGGCGTTCGCGACCCCCACCGGTGACCCGCTGACCATGCTGGCGCTGGCCGCGCCGATCGTCACCCTGTACTTCGTCGCGCTCGGGGTCTGCCTCTTCAACGACCGCAGGCGGGCACGGCGCAACCCCGATGCCGGCCTCGACGACGACGAGGCCTCCGAGGTGGACCTGACCCCGGCGGCGCTCGGCGAGATCGAGCCCGTGGCCGCCCCCGGCGCCCTGCCCGGTCAGGACGACGGCGGCCGCCGGCGGATCAACGGTTACGACGACGCCACCTGATCCCTGCGGGTAGATTCCCGTGGGTGAGTGCTGAGATCACCCTCTTCGTCAATCCCACCGCCGGACGCGGCCGGGGCGCGCACGCCGCGCAGCCGGCCGCTTCCGCGCTCCGGGAGGCGGGTTTTTCCGTACGGACCGTGGTGGGCGCCGATGCCCCCGACGCACTGGAGCGGCTGCGCGCAGCCGTCCGGGGCGGCACCGGCGCGGTCGTCGCGGTCGGCGGCGACGGCATGGTCTCCCTCGCCCTCCAGGCGTTGGCCGGGACCCTGGTCCCGCTCGGCGTGGTCGCGGTGGGCACCGGCAACGACTTCGCGCGGGCGATGGGGCTGCCCGTAAGGGACCCCGCGCGGGCGGGGGCCCTGGCCGCCGAGGTGCTCAAGGGGGGCCGGGTCCGCGAGATCGACCTCGGCCGGGTCGACGGGGGCACCTGGTACGGGACCGTGCTGTGCTCCGGCTTCGACTCGCGGGTCAACGACCGCGGCAACCGGATGCGGCTGCCGGCCGGCCGGTTCAAGTACGACCTGGCGATGGCCCTGGAGCTGGCCGCCTTCAGGCCCTTCCCGTACCGGATCACCCTCGACGACGGGCCGGCCGTCGAGACCGAGGCCACGCTGGTGGCCGTCGGCAACGGCTCCTCCTACGGCGGCGGGATGCGCATCTGCGCCGACGCGCGGCCCGATGACGGACTGTTCGACATCACCGTCGTCGGCGACTGCAGCCGGGCGACCCTGCTGAAGGTCTTCCCGCGGGTCTACAGGGGGACCCATCTCGGCCACCCCAAGGTCACCGTGTTCCGGGCCGCGAAGGTGACCCTGGAGGCGGCCGGCAGTACGGCCTACGCGGACGGCGAGCCGCTGGGAGCGCTGCCGGTGACCGCCGAGTGCGTCCCCGGGGCCCTGCGGCTCCTGGCGTAGGACGGCTGCGGGGAGGGGGGAGCGCGGGACGGCGTAGGCCGTCCGGACCTCGTCATAAAGATCGCGACTGTTGTCAGGGGCGGCGGGTAGGCTCGACGACAAGATGACCGAAGAACTCTCTCCCGCCGAGCGGTACGCCGCTGCCCGGATCCGCGCCGCCGAAGAGGCCACCGCCCTGGCGCCGTTCCGCGAGATGTACGAATTCGACCTGGATCCGTACCAGATCGAGGCCTGCAAGGCACTGGAGGGCGGCAAGGGCGTCCTGGTGGCCGCCCCGACCGGCTCGGGCAAGACGATCGTCGGCGAGTTCGCCGTGCACCTGGCGCTCCGACAGGGCCGAAAGTGCTTCTACACGACGCCCATCAAGGCCCTTTCGAACCAGAAGTACGCCGACCTCGCCAAGCGCTACGGCGCCGACAAGGTCGGCTTGCTCACCGGTGACAACAGCGTCAACTCCGATGCTCCCGTGGTCGTGATGACCACCGAGGTGCTCCGCAACATGCTGTACGCGGGCTCGCAGGCGCTGACGGGCCTGGGCTACGTCGTGATGGACGAGGTCCACTACCTCTCCGACCGGTTCCGCGGAGCCGTCTGGGAGGAGGTGATCATCCACCTGCCCGAGTCGGTGACCCTGGTCTCGCTCTCCGCCACCGTCTCCAACGCCGAGGAGTTCGGCGACTGGCTCGACACCGTGCGCGGCGACACCGAGGTGATCGTCTCCGAGGAGCGGCCGGTCCCGCTGTGGCAACACGTCATGGCCGGCCGGCGGATCTACGACCTCTTCGAGGAGGGGTCCGACCACGGCGGCCGCGGCTCCGCGCGCCGCGAGGTCAACCCCGATCTGCTGCGGATGGCCCGCGAGGAGAACACCAGCCGCTACAACCCGAAGGACCGGCGGCGCGGGAAGATGGTCCGCGAGGCCGACCGCGAGCGCGAGCGGCGCTCGCGCGGCCGGATCTGGACCCCTTCGCGGCCCGAGGTCATCGCCCGACTCGACGGCGACGGGCTGCTGCCCGCCATCAACTTCATCTTCAGCCGGGCCGGCTGCGAGGCCGCCGTTCAGCAGTGCCTGTACGCGGGCCTGCGGCTCAACGAGGACTCGGCGCGCCTGAAGGTGCGCGAGATCGTCGAGGAGCGGACCGCGTCGATCCCCGCCGAGGACCTGCACGTCCTGGGCTACTACGAATGGCTGGAGGGCCTGGAGCGGGGCATCGCCGCGCACCACGCGGGCATGCTGCCCACCTTCAAGGAGGTCGTCGAGGAGCTGTTCGTCCGGGGCCTGGTGAAGGCCGTCTTCGCCACCGAGACCCTGGCGCTGGGCATCAACATGCCCGCGCGCACGGTGATCCTGGAGAAGCTCGTCAAGTGGAACGGCGAGCAGCACGCCGACATCACCCCCGGCGAGTACACGCAGCTCACCGGGCGGGCCGGGCGGCGCGGCATCGACGTCGAGGGCCACGCGGTGGTGCTGTGGCAGCGGGGCATGGACCCGGCGGCCCTGGCCGGGCTCGCGGGTACCCGTACGTATCCGCTGCGCTCCAGCTTCAAGCCCTCCTACAACATGGCCGTGAACCTGGTCCAGCAGTTCGGGCGGCACCGCTCGCGCGAGCTGCTGGAGACCTCCTTCGCGCAGTTCCAGGCCGACCGCTCGGTCGTCGGGATCTCCCGGCAGGTGCAGCGCAACGAGGAGGGCCTGGAGGGCTACCGGGAGGGCATGACCTGCCACCTGGGGAACTTCGAGGAGTACGCGCGGCTGCGCCGCGACCTCAAGGACCGTGAGAACGACCTGGCCAAGCAGGGTGCCGCCCAGCGCCGGGTGCAGGCGGCCTCCTCGCTGGAGAAGCTGAAGCCGGGCGACATCATCCACGTGCCGACCGGCAAGTTCGCCGGGCTCGCGCTGGTCCTGGACCCGGGCGTGCCGGCCGGACGGTCCAACGGGTACCGCGGGCACGAGTACACCGAGGGTCCGCGCCCGCTGGTGCTCACCGTGGAGCGGCAGGTCAAGCGGCTCGCCGCGATCGACTTCCCGGTGCCGGTCGAGGCCATCGAGCGGATGCGCATCCCCAAGACGTTCAACGCGAAGTCCCCGCAGTCCCGTCGGGACCTGGCCTCCCAGCTGCGGACCAAGGCCGGGCACCTGACGGTCGAGCGCCACTCGCGCGGCCGGGCGGCCGCGGCCGACGACCGCGAGATCGCGCGGCTGCGCACCGAGCTGCGGGCGCACCCGTGCCACGGCTGTGACGAGCGCGAGGACCACGCCCGCTGGGCGGAGCGCCACCACCGGCTGCAGCGGGACACCGAGCAGCTGGAGCGGCGCATCGAGGGCCGGACGAACACCATCGCCCGCACTTTCGACCGGATCCACGCGCTGCTGACGGAGTTGGACTACCTGCGCGAGGGTGAGGTGACCCCGCACGGGCGGCGGCTCGCCCGGCTCTACGGAGAGCTCGACCTGCTGGCGTCGGAGTGTCTGCGGGCCGGTGTCTGGGAGGGCCTGAGCCCGGCCGAACTGGCCGCTTGCGTCTCGGCGCTGGTCTTCGAGGCGCGGCAGTCCGACGACGCGGTGGCGCCGAAGGTGCCGGGCGGCGCGGCGAAGGTCGCGCTCGGCGAAATGGTCCGGATCTGGGGCCGGCTCGACGCTCTGGAAGAGGAGCACGGCATCAACCAGGCGGAGGGCGTGGGCCAGCGCGAGCCGGACCTCGGCTTCGCGTGGGCGGCCTACCAGTGGGCCTCCGACCGCGGTCTGGACGAGGTGCTGCGCGAGGCGGAGATGCCGGCCGGCGACTTCGTGCGCTGGTGCAAGCAGGTCATCGACGTGCTGGGACAGGTGGCCGCCGCGGCGCCTTCGTCCGCCGCGCCGCCGTCCTCCGAGGGCGGCAGCTCGGTGGCCCGCAACGCGCGCAAGGCGGTCGACGCGCTCCTGCGGGGTGTGGTGGCCTACAGCTCCGTCGGCTGATCGGATGTGGGGCTTCCTCCAAAAGTGGCCATGGCCGGATCTCATCTCTTGCCATGATCGATTCGACGTGTCCTGTGCGACGATCGGGCCATGACTGGGGCAGCGGACGAAGGGCCGAGACGGGTCGGTCGGCCACGCGCCGCCCCGTTGCGGCCGGACAGCGGCCGGCCGCCGCGCGAGGAACTCCTCTACGCGGCGGCCGAGCTTTTCACGGTGAAGGGGTACGCGGCCACCACCACGCGGGCGGTGGCCGAACGGGCCGGGATGCGCCAGGCCACGATGTACCACTACTTCGGCGGCAAGGAGGAACTCCTCGCCGAACTCCTGGAGTCCACGGTCGCGCCCTCCCTCGCACTGGCCCGCCGGCTGCTCCTGGAAGCGGACCGGCCCGCCACCCGCCGGCTGTGGGAACTGTGCCGCTCCGACGTGCTGTTGCTGTGCGCAGGCCCGTACAACCTGGGCGCGCTCTACCTGTTGCCCGAGGTCGGCGGGGACCGCTTCGCCCACTTCCGCCTGATGCGCCTCGAACTCAAGGACGCCTACGCCGAGTTGCTCGACGGGACCTGCGTCGCGGCCGAACTCGCCGGAGACCGGGCCGCCCTGGCGCTCCGCAACGACCTGGTCTTCGGGCTCATCGAAGGCGTCATGCTCATCCACCGCTGCGATCCGGCCCGCCCCGTGGCCGCCTTCGCGGAAGCCACCGCCGACGCGGCGCTGCGCGTCGCGGGGATCGCGGAGATCGCGGGCCCCTAGTGCTGTGACCGGAAAGGTTCACCGGGTCTGATGCTGTGCTGGCAGGATCGCTCCGTGGATCTTTCTGAGGGGCTGGCTGAGTGGACGGATTGGGACGGTGCCGCCTTCGTGGTGGGCCGCTCGGCCGTAGGCGACCAGGCCCAGCATCGGGTTGGGGAAGCCGAAGCCGGCCGCCTGGTCGCTCTTCATGATGTTGCCGCAGGAGACGATCGGGTTGAGGCTGCAGCCCGGCGTGAAGTCCGGGTCCTCCAGCAGCTTGAACTTGTCGTTCGTGATGACCCAGGCGGCGACCAGTCCCGCGAGCCCTGTGATCACCAGCAGCAGCGCCAGCGCCCGGCTTCTGCCCACCGCCGCCCGCGGCCCCGCGGCGGCTCCCGGCCCGCCACACCGCGCCGCGCGGGCGCCCACCCGGTCGGCCCACCGGCCAAACGGCCAGCACCGACCACCAACTGCGCACAAGCAGAAAACAGTTGGCATGAAAGCAACGCCCCGGTCGGACCGTTCACTCCTTCGGGGGTCCGGTTCGATTCCGTTCCCTCAAACGGCGTGACCCCGGCCGCCGCTCCCCCGTTGAGCCCGGCGAGCCGGAACCCCCCGGCCCCGCACGCCTAGTCCGAGGAGCCACCCCGTGCCGCGCATGCTCGAAGTCAGTGATGAGGTACGTGCCGAGATCGGCGACGAGGAGGCCGAGCGGCTGCTCGCCGGAGACGGGTCCCCGGGCAGTTACGACTGCACTTCCTGCCGCACCCCCGGCGACTCCGAGCGCGAGCAGACCAGCACCGTGCTGTTCGTCGGCGACGAGACCGCCGTCCTCGCCTTCGCCCACGCCGGCTGCATCCCCTCCCAGGTCGTCTCCGTCCCCGAGGCCGACCTCCAGGGCGCCGTCCGCTCCATCACCGGCGACAGCCCCGCCCCGGCCTCCCCCGGCGGCGACGAACCGCAGTCCGTGCCCGGCGGCCAGGCGGTCCTCGGCATCACCAGCGGCCTGATCCTCATCAACGGGGAGCTGCACCCCGCCCTGGTCGTGGAGCCCACCGCGCCCATCGCCCGGCCCGGCACCACCGGTCCCGGCGACGACTTCCTCCCGCTCCTCATCGAGCAGGGCTTCGTCCCGGTCAGCGACACCGAGAAGCTGCCGTCGCCGCTGAGCGGCTGGTCGATCCTGCTCGCCGCCGGCCAGCTGCACTCCGTGCTCCAGCCCGGCCAGGTCGCCTGGTGGCAGGCGCACCGTCCGCTGTCGGTCACCGACGGCTGGCGGGCCGCGGTCAACAAGACGCAGCGCGTCCTGGTCTACGCCGCCCCCGTGGACTCCATCGGCCAGCAGCCCCGCGAGGACCTGCTCCGCGACGCCCTGGACAAGGCCGCCCGCAACGGCAAGCTGGTGGCCGCCTCGATGCCGCTGGCGGGCACCCCGGGCGCCTGACACCCCGCCGGTCCCCCCGGCACGCCGGGGCCCCCGCGAGGGCCCCGGGGCACGCCGGGGGCCCGGCACCCTTCCCTCCCCGATACGGCCGTCCGCTCCCCCTCCGGGGGGCCGGGCGGCGTGCGCCGGGGGTGTGCGGTCCGTCCCGCACACCCCCGGCGATCTGCGTTTTCCGCCCCGTGACCCCGCATCCGCGCGGCGCCGGTTTCGTTGGCTGATACGTGCATTCCTACGATGTCTCCCGCGCCCCGTCCCATCAGAGCAGCGTCCCCCCGATGCGCACCGCGCGGGAGCTGGACAGCGCTCCGGCCGCCTCGCACACGCCCATCTACGACACGCTGTACTCGGAGTACCTGCGCGCCTTCCGGGCCCTCCCGGGCGACCGCACGGGCGAGGAGCACCTCGGGTTCACCGCCTTCTCCTACGGCGGCGCCTACGCCGCGGGCACGGGCTCGTACCCCGTCGGCTCCGGCACCTACGGCAGCGGCGGCTACGGCGGTGGCTACGGCAGTGGCTCCGCGGCCTCCTACGCGGCGGCCGGCTGGAACGGTTCCCCGTGGCAGCCCGCGGACGCCTGGCAGCCCTCCTACGCCCCGCAGCCGCAGTACTCGTACGCGGGCGCCGCCGCGAGCACCGGATACGCGAACGGGCGCCAGCACCAGACCGGGACGCACCACGTCCCGGCGGCCCTGCCGCCCGCTCCGCGCCGGGGCCACTAGCCCCGGCACACGGTCACTACATCTTGCGCTTGTGCTGCGCGCCGCGCTTCTCGCGGACCCGGACCGAGATGTGGATCGGGGTTCCCTCGAAGCCGAACTCCTCGCGCAGGCGGCGCTCGATGAAGCGCCGGTAGCCGTGCTCCAGGAAGCCCGAGGCGAAGAGGACGAACCGCGGCGGCTTGCTGCCCGCCTGGGTGCCGAACAGGATGCGGGGCTGCTTTCCGCCGCGGATCGGGTGCGGGTGCGCCGCGACGACCTCGCCGAGGAAGGCGTTCAGCCGACCGGTCGGGATGCGCGTCTCCCAGCCCTCCAGGGCCGCCTCGATCGCCGGGACCAGCTTCTCCATGTGGCGGCCGGTGAGCGCCGAGACGTTCACCCGGGGCGCCCAGGCGACCTGCTGCATCTCGGTCTCGATCTCGCGCTCGAGGTAGTAGCGGCGCTCCTCGTCGAGCTCGTCCCACTTGTTGTACGCGATCACGATCGCGCGGCCCGCCTCGACGGCCATGGTGATGATGCGCTGGTCCTGGACGGAGATGTTCTCGGTCGTGTCGATCAGGATGACCGCGACCTCCGCCTTCTCCACGGCGGCGGCCGTACGCAGCGAGGCGTAGTAGTCGGCGCCCTGCTGGAGGTGCACCTTCTTGCGGATGCCCGCGGTGTCGATGAACTTCCAGACGACCCCGCCGAGCTGGATCAGCTCGTCGACCGGGTCGCGGGTGGTGCCGGCCATCTCGTTGACGACGACGCGGTCCTCCCTGGCGACCTTGTTCAGGAGGGAGGACTTGCCGACGTTCGGGCGGCCGATGAGCGCGATCCGGCGCGGACCGCCGACGGCGGTGCCGAAGGTCTGCTCGGGCGCCTCCGGGAGGGCCTCCAGGACGGCGTCGAGCATGTCGCCGGTGCCGCGGCCGTGCAGCGAGGAGACCGGGTGCGGGTAGCCGAGGCCCAGGGACCACAGCGAGGCCGCGTCGGACTCGCCGCTCTGGCCGTCGACCTTGTTGGCGCACAGCACGACCGGCTTGCCGGCCCGGCGCAGCAGCCGGACGACGGCCTCGTCGGTGTCGGTGGCGCCGACCTTGGCGTCGACGACGAAGACGACGGCGTCGCAGGCCTCGATGGCGTATTCGGCCTGGGCGGCGACGGAGGCGTCGATGCCGAGGACGTCCTGCTCCCAGCCGCCGGTGTCGACGACCTTGAAGCGGCGGCCGGCCCACTCGGCCTCGTAGGTGACGCGGTCGCGGGTGACGCCGGGCTTGTCCTCGACGACCGCCTCGCGGCGGCCGATGATCCGGTTCACCAGGGTCGACTTGCCGACGTTCGGGCGGCCGACGACGGCGAGAACGGGCAGCGGGCCGTGGCCGGCTTCCAGGATCGCGCCTTCGACATCCTCTACGTCGAAGCCCTCTTCCGCGGCGAGCTCCATGAACTCCGCGTACTCGGCATCGCCAAGTGCTCCGTGGTCTTGCTGGTCGTTCATGAAGTCCGTTCCTCGTCGTTCGTGGTGATCGGTGGGGCCCGCGCAGCGCGGTTCCACTACTAGGTCAAGTCTCGCTCAGCGCCCGGTGAGGCGCTTGGCGTCGGCCAGGTGGGCGGTCAGCCGGTCCTGGATGCGTACGGTGGCCTGGTCCAGCGCGGTACGGGTACGGCGGCCACTGCCGTCCCCCGCGTCGAAGGCATCGCCGAAGACGATGTCGACCCTGCTCTTCAGCCGCGGCAGCGCCTTGACGACGCGGCCGGCGCGCTCGGTGCTGCCCAGGACGGCGACCGGCACGATCGGCGCGCCCGAGCGGACCGCGAAGTACGCGAGGCCCGCGCGCAGCGAGGCGAAGTCGCCCTCGCCCCGGGTGCCCTCGGGGAAGATCCCCAGGGCCCCGCCGTTCTCCAGCACGCCCAGCGCGCGGCCTATCGCGCCCCGGTCGGCGCCGGAGCGGTCCACCTTCACCTGCCCGATCCCTTCGAGGAAGGGGCCGAGCGGGCCGACGTACGCCTCCTTCTTGATCAGGAAGTGCAGCGGCCGGGGGGCGGTGCCCATGACCATGGGTCCGTCGATGTTGTGGGAGTGGTTCACGGCCAGGATGACGGGTCCGGCGGCGGGGACCTTCCAGGCCCCCAGCACGCGCGGCCGCCAGAGGCCGTACATGAGCCCGATGCCGATCCGCCGGCCGACCGCCGCACCCTTGAGGGAGGGCGTACCGCTCACGTGCGACCCGCCCGCTTCTCCGGGTCCCCGGTCGCGCTCCGCCTCTCTTCGACCAAGGTCACCACGCACTCGATGACCTGGTCCAAGGTGAGCTCGGTGGTGTCCACCTCGACCGCGTCGCCGGCCTTGGCCAGCGGGGAGGTCTTGCGGCCCGAGTCGGCGGCGTCGCGCTTGATCAGCGCCTCCTTGGTGGCCGCGAGGTCCACGGCCTCCTTGCCGCGCAGCTCGCCGCTGCGGCGAGCGGCGCGGGCCTCGGCGGAGGCGGTGAGGAAGACCTTGAGGTCGGCGTCGGGCAGGACGGTGGTGCCGATGTCCCGGCCCTCGACGACGATCCCCTCGGCCTCCCGGCCCGCCTCGGCGGCGATGGACCGCTGGAGCTCCGTGATCAGGGTGCGCACCTCGGGGACGGCGCTCACGGCGCTGACCTTGGAGGTGACCTCCTGGGTGCGGATCGGGCCGGAGGCGTCCAGGCCGTCGACGGTGATGGTGGGCGCGGACGGGTCGGTGCCGGACACGATGGCCGGCTTGCCCGCCGCGAGCGCGATGGCCTGCGGGTCGTCGGTGTCGACGCCGTTGGTGATCATCCACCAGGTGATGGCCCGGTACTGGGCGCCGGTGTCCAGGTAGCGCAGCCCGAGCTTGGCGGCCACGGCCTTGGAAGTGCTGGACTTGCCCGTGCCGGAGGGACCGTCGATGGCGACGATCACGGCGGACGGAGCTACGGTTTCCACGGTGCGGGCACCTTCCTGGTTGCGCGTACGTGTCCGGGCGCGCCAATAGCGCCCCTCCTCCAGGTTACCGGGCTTTTCGGCGCCGCCCGCCGGGCGGGCGGACGGCGGCGGACGGCCACGGGCGGCGAAGGGCGGACGGCGGGCGGACCCGGGCCGGCGGGGGCGCCTACTGCTGGCGCAGGGCCCAGCCGCGTTCGCGCAGCTCGGCCGAGAGGGACGCGACCGCCCGGGGTTCGACCATCAGCTGGACCAGGCCCGCCTGCTGGCCCGTCGCGTGCTCGATGCGCACGTCCTCGATGTTGACCCCGGCCCGCCCGGCGTCGGCGAAGATCCGCGCGAGCTCCCCGGGCTGGTCGGAGATGAGCACGGCCACCGTCTCGTACGCCGTCGGCGCCGCTCCGTGCTTGCCCGGCACCCGGACGCGGCCGGCGTTGCCCCGGCGCAGCACGTCCTCGATGCCGGCCGCGCCGCCCCGGCGCTTCTCCTCGTCGGCGGACTGCAGGCCGCGCAGGGCTTGTACGGTCTCGTCGAGGTCGGCGGCGATCCCGGCGAGCACGTCCGCGACCGGGCCCGGGTTCGCCGAGAGGATCTCCACCCACATCCGCGGGTCGGAGGCGGCGATCCGCGTCACGTCCCGGATGCCCTGCCCGCACAGCCGCACGGCCGTCTCGTCGGCCTCCTCCAGCCGGGCCGCGACCATGCTGGAGACGAGCTGCGGGGTGTGCGAGACCAGCGCGACCGCGCGGTCGTGCGCGTCGGCGTCCATGACCACCGGGACGGCCCGGCACAGTGCCACCAGCTCCAGCGCCAGGTTGAGCACCTCGTGGGCGGTCTCGCGGGTGGGCGTCAGCACCCAGGGCCGGCCCTCGAAGAGGTCCGCCGAGGCGGCGAGCGGCCCGGACTGCTCCTTGCCCGCCATCGGGTGCGTACCGATGTACCGGCTGGTGTCCACGCCGAGCTCGTCCAGCTCGCGCCACGGTCCGCCCTTGACGCTGGCGACGTCCACGTAGGCGCGGGCCAGGCCGCGGCCGATCGCGTCGGCCAGGGCGGCGGCCACGTGGGCCGGCGGTACGGCGATGATCGCGAGGTCGGCCCTGCCCTCGTAGGCGTCCTCCGTGCCGGCGCCCAGCGCGGCGGCCGTACGGGCCTGCCCCGGATCGCGGTCGGAGAGGTGGACGGCGATCCCGCGGGAGGCGAGGGCGAGCGCCGCGGAGGTGCCGATCAGTCCGGTTCCGATGACGACGGCGGTTCTCACGGGTGCTCCAGGGATGGGGTCGGAGACGGTCGCGTCTCTACAGTCGACGACGCCCACGATT